>CAZVPB010000361.1:0-1505 GCA_964628165.1 uncultured Cyanobium sp. | reverse complement strand
GAGCCGATGCACCGACTGGGGCGTGAGGCCGATATGGCCCATCACCGGGATGCCGCTGCGCACCATGCGGTCGATCACCGCCAGGGTCTCCGGTTCGGCCCCCTCCAGCTTCACCGCCGCCGCCGGCGTCTCCTTGAGCACCCGGCCGGCGGCCGCCACCGCCTCATCGGCACCGCACTGGTAGCTGAGAAAGGGCAGATCACAGATCAGCAACGGTTCCTGGCCCGTGACGCAGACGCTGGCCAGGCCGCGGGCCGCGGCGCGGCAGTGGTGCAGCATCTCCTCGAGGGTCACCGGCAGGGTGGTGGGATGGCCGAGCACCACCATCGCCAGGGAATCGCCCACCAGCACGGCGTCGGCGCCGGCCTCGGCCACCAGCGCCGCCGACAGGGCATCCCAGGCGGTGAGCACCGTGACCGGCAGACCGGCCTGCTTGCGTCGCATCAGATCCGCAGGGCGCAGGGGCACGGCGAGCGGGTGCTGCAGAAGGGGCATTGCTAGCATCCCTTTGACTCGGACCCACGCGGCCCTGACGCCCAAACCTGGTCAGGACCGGAAGGGAGCAGCCACACGGGATGCTCAGAGCAGGCGTGGACTCCGGGTCACCCTCTTCACAGGCCCGGGATCCGGGAGCAGCCCAGGATCCTGGAGCGGCGATCAGGAGTCGCTGCTCTGACGTCCCTGGCGGTTGAGCAGGAAGGGCGGGATCATGGCACCACGCTCCTCGCGTTCGGGAGGGGCAGGCGGGATCGACCCCTGGAGCAGGGTGGAGTCGGTGAAGCTCATCGCCGGCCGCTCCTGGCGGTAGGGCGTGCCGCTGTCGAAGCCGGTGGCGATCACGGTCACGTGGATCTCGCCTTCGAGGCGATCATCCACAACGGCCCCCACGATGATGTTGGCGTCAGGGTCCACCACCTCATAGATCACCTCCGATGCGGTGGTCATGTCCTCGAGGGTCATGTCCTTGCCGCCGCTGATGTTGATCACGACCCCCTTGGAGCCGTCGATCCGCGCCGACTCCAGCAGCGGACTGCTCATGGCGGCCTGGGCGGCCTCGCTGGCGCGGCTGCGGCCGGAGCCCACGCCGATGCCCAGCAGCGCCGTGCCCGCATCGGACATCACCGAGCGCACGTCGGCGAAATCCACGTTCACCAGGCCGGGGCGCACGATGATGTCGCTGATGCCCTTCACGCCCATGCGCAGCACGTCGTCGGCGGCGCGGAAGGCCTCGTTGAGCGGAGCGCCCGCGATCGCGTCGCGCAGGCGGTCGTTGGGGATCACGATCAGGGTGTCCACGTGCTCGGCCAGGCGGGCGATGCCCTCCTCCGCCTGGCGCTGACGCTTGCGGCCCTCGAAGCCGAACGGCTTGGTGACGATGCCCACCGTGAGGGCACCCACCTCCTTGGCCACCTCCGCCAGGATCGGCGCCGCGCCGGTGCCGGTGCCGCCGCCCATGCCGGCGGCGATGAACACCAGGTCGGCCCCCTGCAGGGATTCCTGCAGCT
>CAZVPB010000360.1:0-1505 GCA_964628165.1 uncultured Cyanobium sp. | reverse complement strand
GGTCCCCCGGCCTGGATGATTTCCCACATGCGGCCCGCATGATACCGTGCCGCGCACCGGCGGGCATCATCGGCGCCGCCACCAGTGCGGATCGACCGCGCGAAACGCCTCGACCCGCGGCACCGGCCATTGCGGTCCCGTCGAGAGGCGCAGCGCGCCGTCCTCGGCGGTAACGAGCACCCTCGCGCCGGATTCGCGCCAGCGATCGACGACCTCGGGGTGCGGCATGCCCCAGCGATTCCCGAATCCGGCCGAGACGAGTGCCCAGCGCGCGCCGGTCGCATCGACGAGGGCCTGCGTGGACGAACTGCGGCTCCCGTGGTGCGCGACCAGCACCGCATCGGCCCCGATGGCGGGCCGGCGCAGCATCTCGCGTTCGGCCTCTTGCTCCGGGTCGGCGAGCAGCAGCACGCTGCCGTGCGCAGCCGACACCCTCAAGGCGCAGGAGGCGTCGTTGCCGTGCAGGGACCTCCCGGCCGGAGGATGCACGAGCTCGAAGCGGACACCGTCCCAGTCCCAGCGCCGGCCGGCCTCGCAGGGCTCGTCCGTGAGGTAGTCGTCCCCCGCCTCGCCGATCACCCAGCGCAGCGGATACGCATCGGCCAGTGCGGGCAGGCCACCGGCGTGATCCGCGTCGCCATGGCTGACGATCACCTTGTCGACGACGGCGACACCGGCGGAACGAAGGTAGGGCACCAGCGTCACGGCTGCGGCAGCACCCCCGTCGCGCCAAGCGGGCCCCGTATCGAATACCAGCGTCCGGCGGGCCGTGTGCACCACGGCCGCCAGCCCCTGCCCGACATCCAGCACCACGAGGTCGAACGTGCCTTCCGCGGGGACCGGGGGTGGGCGCAGTGCGATGGTCACCAGCAGGGCGGCGGCCAGCCACCTGGCCTGCCGTCCGGGCAGCGTGACGGCCAGGAAGCAGGCAGCAAGGGCGGCGAGGAGCAGCCATCCCGGGGCCGCCGGCGGCTTCAGTACGGCGGCCGGCAGGCCTGCGACCCGCTCCAGCCAGGGCCAGCAGCGGTCCAGCTGCAATGCGAAGCCCTCCCAGAAGCCCATCGCCAGTGTCGGCGCCGTGACCAGCAGCACCATCCCCGCCAGGGTGGCGGGAAGCAGCACGAAGGAGAACACCGGGATCGCAACCGCATTGGCCAGCGGCCCGACCAGCGGTACGCCGCCGAAGGCTCCCACCAGTACCGGGGCCAGCACCACGGATACCGCGGCCTGGGCGCGCACGAATCGCCGCAGCGCGTCCCAGCCCAGGCCCGGGGTCTCCAGCAGCCCGACCAGGGCCGCGACCGCGACGAACGACAGCCAGAATCCCGCGGAAGTGATGCCCAGGGGGTCGGCTGCTGCCAGCAGCAGCGCGCTCCAGCCGAGTACTTCCCCGGCGCCCGCGTGCCGGCGGGCCGCACGCAGTCCCAGCGCACAGGCCACCATCACCACCGTCCGGACCGTCGGCAAGGAGGCACCGGCCAGCAAGCCGTAGGCGGCAGTGACGC
>CAZVPB010000359.1:0-1507 GCA_964628165.1 uncultured Cyanobium sp. | reverse complement strand
CTTTCGGGAGTATGACGTTGTAGGGCACCGTCCGCTCGAGCGACCTGCTCTCCAACTGATGCGCGGAGAGGCGCGGCCCGGCATATCCGAATACGGACGCGGCCGTCAGCGCCGCGAAGGCCGCGGCAAGCGCGACACGGGCGGCGAATCGGTGGAGTCTCACTTGAAGAACCTGCTCAGCCATCCCTTTTCATCTTCTTCGTCAACAACATGCGCGAGTTCTCCCGCGTCGAGCCAGACGCCGGAACACTTGTCGCACACGTCGATGGTTATCCCTTCATACTCCGTCTCGTAAAGCCGGCCGTCGCACTTCGGGCACTGCAGTTCGAGCGCTTTCATCTCCTCTGCCTCGAGCTTCGCCTTCATCTTCTCGATGAGTTCCTGCTCCTTGCGCCTGAAGTATTCGTTCTCCAGCGCTTTTCCCCTGTCTTCAAGTATCTCGGACATTGTTTCCCTGTCTCCGTTCGATCAGTATTTGTTCTGCGTGAAGAGCAAAAATAGCAGACAATACCTGAACATTCAAAAAACCCTTCCGCTCCGGGGCCGGCGGCCGAGTTCCTTGACACGTGCCCGCGACGCCCGGCCGCAGGCCTTGCCGATGAGAAGATCAGACGAATCCTACATGGAGCTGGCGCTCGAAGCCGCTTCGGCGGCGGGCGAATCCGGCGAGGTTCCGGTGGGCGCCTGTGTCGTGGATGAGGACGGCGAGGTTCTGGCGATTGCCGGGAACGCCCCGATCCGCGAAAGCGACCCGACGGCGCACGCGGAGATCATCGCGCTTAGGGCGGCGGGACGGAAAACGGGCAATTACCGTTTGACTGGCTGTACGGTTTATACGGCCATTGAACCTTGCGTCATGTGCGCGGGAGCGCTCGTGAACGCGCGGATAAAGAGATTGGTTTACGGGGCCGCGGACGAAAGGTTCGGGGCCGCCAGGTCGGTGCACAGATTGTGCGACGACGGATCTTTGAATCACAGGATAGACGTCGAATCCGGACTGCTCGGTGAGAAGTGCTCCGCTCTGATGAGCGGCTTCTTCGAGCGGCTTCGCAGGGGAAAGCAGGTCTGACCCCCGGGATTGAACGGCGTCGACAGATGCGGAGAGGTGCGAGAGTGGTTGAATCGGGCGGTCTCGAAAACCGTTGTGCCTTTACGGGCACCGTGGGTTCGAATCCCACCCTCTCCGCCATTCAACCAGACTTTGGAAAGGTGCAGGAGTGGTTGAACTGGCAGCATTGGAAATGCTGTGTACCTTTACGGGTACCGTGGGTTCGAATCCCACCCTTTCCGCCATATCTCGGATCGTTGGGGAACATCCGCCCCGGCATCCGATTTTTTTGCGGCTTCAGGCTCCGCACAAGGTTTGAATTGTGAACTCCGCCAGGCTGGGAACAGAGCAACGGTAGCAATTTCATCCTGTGTTGCGGTTAAGTCTGAAGCCTCCAATTTTTTGGGCCCGGCGAAAGTTTTACAGCCCGGCTGTTCTGAACTAAACTAGGTCGCATTC
>CAZVPB010000358.1:0-1512 GCA_964628165.1 uncultured Cyanobium sp. | reverse complement strand
AACCGTCATAGGCGACTACCTGATCTTCTGTACCGTGGAATTGTATGACGGGCACTGCACGGACAGGGTCACACAGTCCGAATGAATTAAGCACCATGGAACCAGTAACGGATCCTATTGCCGCTATTCTGTCACTTAGCTCGCATGCGAGGGTGAAGGACATATAGCCACCATTGGACATACCTGTTGCATAGACCCGGGATAAGTCTATGGAATATTCGTTCCAGATAAGATCGATCATCTTATCGATAAATCCGACATCATCCACCCCGGTATTGAAATAGGCGTCCCAATGCTGACCTGTCCCTAGTGGGATTGTAGCAACCAGGCCTTCGGGATAAACTGCAATGAAATTATTGAAATCCGCAAGCGCGTTAAAACGGGAATATACGGCCTGTTCTGTGGCATTTGAGCCGAAGCCGTGCATGTTTATTACAAGCGGCAGGTCTGTTTCTCCTGCGTAGCCTGCAGGGAGATGGATAAGGTAAGTTCTTGTTTCGCCGTCATGCTTTACGTTTTTTCGTACGAATTGAGCCTTAACAGGCTCCGACAGAAGGAATAAGATGATCAGGAGGGAAAGTATATACCGTGCATTCATAGTTCAAAATACTAATTAATATTAAATCACGGGTATATCTGTCCTGATCTTTCGGAAGATACCTTTGGTCGCCCCTTAACATTAAGGCATAAAAAAACCCTGCAGTATGAACTACAGGGTTTTATAAAATCTGGCGACGACCTACTCTCCCACATGTTACTGCAGTACCATCGGCGCTGTGGGGCTTAACTTCTCTGTTCGGAATGGGAAGAGGTGGACACCCACGCTATAATCACCATAAAGTTTTCCATCCGCCGTAGCCCGGCGAAGGCGGATCCCGTTTGATCCGCAAATATCTTAGATCAATGACATGTGTTGTGAAAGAAATACGAAGGGCAGCAGCCCCAGAGAAAGTTTACGGGTAATTAGTACTGCTCAGCTTTGACATTCCTGTCTTTACACCTGCAGCCTATCAACGTCATCATCTCTGACGTCCCTTTAAAGAAGTCTCATCTTGAGGTGAGTTTCGTGCTTAGATGCTTTCAGCGCTTATCTCTTCCTAACATAGCTACCCGGCGGTGCAGCTGGCACCACAACCGGTACACCAGAGGTTAGTCCAACCCGGTCCTCTCGTACTAAGGTCAGATCCTCTCAAACTTCTTACGCCCACAACAGATAGGGACCGAACTGTCTCACGACGTTCTGAACCCAGCTCGCGTGCCACTTTAATGGGCGAACAGCCCAACCCTTGGGACCTTCTCCAGCCCCAGGATGTGACGAGCCGACATCGAGGTGCCAAACCTCCCCGTCGATGTGAGCTCTTGGGGGAGATCAGCCTGTTATCCCCGGAGTACCTTTTATCCTTTGAGCGATGGCCCTTCCATGCGGAACCACCGGATCACTATACCCGACTTTCGTCCCTGCTCGGCTTGTAGGCCTCACAGTCAAGCACCCTTATGCTATTGCACTCTGCG
>CAZVPB010000357.1:0-1517 GCA_964628165.1 uncultured Cyanobium sp. | reverse complement strand
CGGCCTGGGGCTCCACGGTCCCGGCCGCTGGAGGCTCCGTGATCCGGGGTCTCCGGGCGGCGGGGGCGGCAGGGGTGATGCCGCCGCGGCGGGAGACGGCCTCGAGCGGACGCCGGGGCCGGGCCGGCTCAGGGGGAGCCCCTTCCTGCCAGGGCTCCTGCCAGTCGTCCTCCTCGTCGAGAAGCCAGTCGAGCTTGTCCTCCACCCAGCGGCCCAGTCCCTCGATGCCGGGCCGGCCCGCCCCACGGCGTTCGCCTGGCCGGCCCGGAGGACGGGAACCGGGCCGGGTGCCGGAGACGCCGTCCACCAGCCGGCGGCCACGGTTGACCCAGCGATCCAGCCGTTGTTCGAGGGGATCGGCCATGGCCCAACCCTACCGGCGCCTTCCGGCCAGGCACCGCTCCCGCACCAGGCCCACCAGGGCGATGGCGAAGCCGCTCCATTCCAGCGTCCACAGGAAGGTGGCCATCGCCCCCCGGCAAAGGCGGCAAACCTAGGCCGCCAGCGGTTCGAACACCAGCAGGCAGCTGGCATCCCAGCGTCCGCCGTGGAACCGCTCGCAGCAGGCGCGGCAGGCGAGTCCGCGGCGGCGGCGGCGGTACGGCGCGACCCGCTCGCAGCGGGGACAACGGGCCATCCAGCGGGGCGTGGCCGCCGGGAGCGGATACCGGTGCCGCAGGCTCACCACGAAGTCGTCCTGGGCCGCGTTGATCCGGTCCATGCGGTCGCGGAAGCGGGGCCCGTGCACCTCGCGGACCCTCAGCACCCGGTCCACCCAGGCGTGGATCATCTCGTGACAGAGGGTGCTGAGGGTGGCCTCCCGCGGCAGCGGCGCCAGCAGGGGACGGGACAGGACGATCTCGCAGAAGGCACGGCCCTCGGCGGTGCTGCCGCGGCGGTAGAGGCCGGCGGTGCGGGTCATCCGGCCGTCGCTCCAGCGCACCGCCACGGGCGGACGGGCCTGCACCGCCAGGCGACCCTCGAAGTGCTCCCGGTCGAGACGGTGGAACAGCGGCAGCAGCGGCTCCAGGGGCACGGGGCGCCAGTCCTTCGCCGGCATCATCGGTCAGACTCGCCGCAATCGACGACCGCGCGCGCACCATGGATTGGGGACTGGTCCGTGACTTCGGCACCAAGGCCCTGCTGGCCGGCGCCGGGGCCCTGCTGCTGTTCTGGACGGTCACGGCCGTGCGGCTCGTGCTCAGCGCCCGCGGCATCAACCCCCTGATCAAGCAGTTCTTCACCCAGGTGGCCTCCGGCCAGGTGGACGGGGCCTACCTGCTCACCACCAGGAACTACCGCTCCCATGTGAACCGCCAGCAGTTCATCCGCTTCCTGGCCGGTCTCCAGCTCAACAAGTACCGCAACCTCCGCTCCGGCCGGCCGCGGCTGCAGGAGGGCCAGATCACCCTCACCGTGAAGCTGCGATCCGAGGCCAAGGAGGAACTGCCCCTCGACTTCACCTTCGTGAAGGTGGACGAGCAGTGGCGGGTGGACCGGATCCGCAAGCTGGCCGC
>CAZVPB010000356.1:0-1517 GCA_964628165.1 uncultured Cyanobium sp. | reverse complement strand
ACCGCCTTCGACAGCTGGTTCTTCCTCGGCAAGCTGGGCGGCTTCAACGCCGAGAACCTGCAGGCCCACGAGGCCGGCGCCGAGCTCAGCTGGCTCGCCTACGACGGGGAGTCGGAGGGCCGCGCCATGCCCGCCCTCATGCACAGCATGAGCGCCCTGGAGGTGCAGCACGACCGGGCCCGCTGCTGGGTCGACCTGGGCACCAGCGACGCCCTCGCCCTCGACGTGCTGATCAACACCCTGCGACAGCTCGACCGCGACGTGGTGGAGATCCGCGAGCTGGTGATCGGCGGGTTGGACGAGGACTGGCCGGTGGAGGAGCAGCCCGGGGCGCTCTTCCCCCTGATGGACTCCTGAGTTGCCGCCATGGCGCGGGAGGCGCGGCGGCTGCTGATCGCCCCGGCCCGGCTGGGGGCGGTGGGCGCCGACCGTCTCCTGCCGCTCGAGCCGGCCGAATCGCACTATCTGCGGCGGGTGCTGCGCCAGAAAGCCGGCGCCCGCATCGAGCTGGTGGACGGCCGCGGATCGCTCTGGAGCGCGGCGCTGGAGCCGGACGGTCGCCTGCGGCTCGAACAGCCGGCCGGGCGGCCGCTGCGGCATGAGCCGCCGCCGGTGCCGCCGCTCACCCTCGCCCTGGCACTGCCGCGGCGGGACACGGAGCTGGTGTGGCGCATGGCCAGCGAACTGGGCGTGGACCGGCTCCAGCCCCTGCTGGCCGTCCGGGGCGTGGTGGGGGGCCGCCTGCCGCTGGAACGCTGGCGGGCGGTGCTGCGGGAGGCCACCGAGCAGTGCGAGCGTCTCTGGCTGCCGGCCCTGGCGGAGGCCGTGCCGGCCGAAACCTGGTTCGCGGCTTCGCGGGAGGGGCCGGGGCTGATCGCGGTGACGCGCCGGCCCGGCTTGCCCCCCCTCGGGGCCTGGCTCGCCGGCATGGGAGCTATCCCCCCGGATCAGCCGGTCACCCTGGCGATCGGCCCGGAGGGGGGCTGGACCGAGGCGGAGGAGGCGGCCGCACTGGCGGCCGGCTGGCAGCCGGTGAGCCTGGGAACCACCATCCTGCGCAGTTCCACCGCCGCGGTGGCGGGGGTGGCGCTGCTCGCCGCCGGACGGCAGCTCAGCGGCTCCCCATCCCCTTCGCCATCGTCATGAAGGGGGCGAGATTGGCGCCGCCGCGGCGGCGGCGGCGGGGCAGGGCGCCGCTGGGGGCGAGGCACTCCGGCGCGAAGGTGGCGGAGCTGGGGGCCGGCCGGTTCGCCTGGGCGGCGGCGAGCTCGGCGGCGATCGCCTCGGCCGTGGTCAGCACCCTTCCCTCGCCGGCGGCCGTCTGCACCACGGTGACGTCGGCGGCGGGCGGGGCGACGGCGGCCGTCGCGGCGGAGGCCGCCACGCTGGCCTGGCTCTTGGCGGCCTGCTCCCCGGTGGGCACCTCCTTCACCGGCGCCACCTGCACCGGCTTGTCGGACTCCTTGCCGCCGCTCAGGTCGAGGAAGAACCGCTTCTTCTTGAAGATCATCGCGCTG
>CAZVPB010000355.1:0-1522 GCA_964628165.1 uncultured Cyanobium sp. | reverse complement strand
CAGCGCTGCGAGGAGGCCGGCACCGACCTGGGCCAGCTGCTCACCAAGGAGAAGACGATCGCCGCCCTGAAGGCCCTCGATGGCGACCTCGACAAGGCCCTCGGACGCCTCTCCGGCGGTCTCTACGTGGTGACGGCCCGCCAGGGGGAGGGCGCCGAGGCCCGCAGCGGTGCCATGGTGGCCAGCTGGGTGAGCCAGGCGAGCTTCGATCCCCCCGGCATCACCGTCGCGGTGGCCAAGGACCGGGCCATCGAGGCGCTGATGCAGGTGGGCGACCGTTTCGTGCTCAACATCCTGCGCCAGGACAACCACCAGGATCTGCTGCGCCACTTTCTGCGGCGCTTCCCGCCGGGCGCCGACCGGTTCGCCGGCGTCAACACCCTGGACGGGGTGGCCTCCGGCGGTCCGGTGCTCGGGGACGCCCTGGCCTACCTGGGCTGCCGGGTGGCCCAGCGGCTGGAAGGCCCCGACCACTGGATCATCTACGCCGTGGTGGAGCAGGGCAAAGTATCCGACACCGAGGGAATGACGGCCGTGCATCACCGCAAGGTGGGGAACCACTACTGATGACCAGTTCCGTCGGAACCACCACCGCCGCCGTGCCGACGGCGGCGGACCGCCGGGTGCTGGTGCTGCCGGTGGAACCCGGCCTGCTCTGCCTGCGGGGCCTGAGCCCGCGGAGGCTGCGCTTCGAGGTGGAGTACGGGCTGGAGCGGGGCACCACCGCCAACAGCTTCCTGTTCCAGGCGGGCACCGCCGAGGACGGACACGCCGTGCCGCCGGTGCTCATCCACCCGCCCGGCATGACCTACGCCGAGCCGTTCTTCGCCGCCCTGGCGGAGCTGGTGCCGGCCGATGCGGCCCTCAAGGCGGTGGTGGGGGTGGTGAACCCCAACCGGGTGGAACTGCTGCGGGCCATGGCGACCCGGTGGCCCAACCTGGCGCTGGTGGCCTCCAACGCCGGCGCCAGGCTGGTGCGGGACCTGTGGGACCGGCGGCCCCCGGCGGCCCCCGGCGAACCGGAACCGCCGGCCCTGCCGCCCCTGCCACCGATCGACGTGGTGAAGCAGGAGGCCAGCCGCCCCCTGGCCGGTGGCCTGCGGCTGCGGCTGATCCCCGCTCCCACCCCCCGCTGGCCCGGCGCCCTGCTGGCCTTCGAGGAGAGCACGGGTCTGCTGATCAGCAGCAAGTTCTTCTCCGCCCACATCTGCGAGGAGACCTTCGCCGAACCGAACCGGAGCAGCACGGAGGAGGACCGCCGCTGGTTCTACGACTGCCTGATGGCGCCCATGGCCCGCCAGGTGGAGATGGTGCTCGACCGCATCGACGACCTGCCGATCCGCACGATCGCCCCCTTCCACGGTCCGGCGATCGCCGAGAGCTGGCGGAGCCTGCTGGCCGACTACCGGCGCTGGGGTGAGGACCGGAACCGCTCCCGCCTCTCGGTGGCGCTGCTCTACGCCAGCGCCTACGGCAACACCGCCGCCATCGCCGATGCCCTGGCCCAGGGCGTCTCCCGCAC
>CAZVPB010000354.1:0-1530 GCA_964628165.1 uncultured Cyanobium sp. | reverse complement strand
TCTACCTGATGGGGGATCGCTTCAGCGAGGACCCCTTCGTGCTGTTCCAGCTGCGCGGCCGCACCCGCGCCCAGCTGCTCGCGGAGCTGGCCCGGCGCCGCCGCGAGGGGGTCGGTGAAGCGGCGCCGCCGGCGCCCCACCCGGTGCATCCCGCCATCAGCGACCCGACGCTCTGGTGGCGTTACGGCGCGCCGCTCGATCCCGACCTGGTGGTGATCACCCCCGCCCTCGAGGGGGAATCGGGACTCGACGGGGCCGGCCCCCTCCCTCTGGCGGCGGCGCCCCGCCACCCCGATGCCAACCGCCTCTTCCTGGAACGGTTGAAGGAGGAGGGCACCCGGCTCGCCGAGGCGGCGATGGCACGGGCGATGGCGGCGGGCAACGGCGATTCCGGATGATCCCCGCCGAGCCGCCCTGGCTCACGCCGGACGGCCTCCGCCTGGCCCGGCGCCTCCTCCTCTCCCACCGGCTGGCCTTCGGTGTTCCCCTGCTCCGGGGCCTCGACCCGGCAGCCGAGCCGCGCCGGGCCGCCCAGGAGCTGTTCGCCGCAGGCCAGGTGGTGCTGGCCCACGACGTGGCGGCCGATCCGCTGCTGATCTATGCCAACCGCGCCGCCCTGCGGCTGTGGCGGCGCCGCTGGGCCGCGATGGTGGGGATGCCCTCGCGTCTCACGGCCGAGCCCTGCCAGCGGGCCGAGCGGGCCGACGCCCTGGAACGGGCGCGGCGCCGGTCGGCGCTGCGGGGCTACGGCGGGATCCGGATCGACAGCCGCGGCCGCCGGTTCCGGATCGAGAACGCACGCCTCTGGGGGCTGGTGGATGAGGCGGGCAGCGTCTGCGGCCAGGCGGCCGCCTTCGGCCGCTGGTGGTGGCTGGAGGGGGACGCCCATCGGAACTGATGCGAGCCAGAGGAAAGACTGATCGATCGATCGCGACGTGCCGAGCCTGGAATTCGGTTGCGCTTCCTACAGTTACTCCCCGTGAAGGAAGTCAGGAGAACCCCCCATGACCCAGGCGCCGCCCCAGCCCCCCGTGCAGACCCAGCGCCTCAGCCTGCAGTGCGAGGAGATCGCCGCCGACACCACCACCATCCGTTCCCTTGACTGGGACCGCAGCCGCTTCGACATCGAATTCGGCCTGCGCAACGGCACCACGTACAACGCCTTCCTGGTGCGGGGCGAGCGCACCGCTCTGATCGACACCAGCCACGCCAAGTTCCGCGACACCTGGCTGCCCCTGCTGGCCGGGCAGATCGACCCGGCCTCGATCGATTTCCTGATCGTGAGCCATACCGAACCCGACCATTCGGGCCTGATCGGTGATCTGCTGGAGCGCAACCCCGACATCGAGATCGTGGCCTCGAAGGTGGCGATTCAGTTCCTCACCGACCAGGTGCACCGGCCCTTCCGCAGCCGCGCCGTGAAGAGCGGCGATGAACTCGACCTGGGCACCCATCCCGGCAGCGGCGTGCATCACCGCTTCGAGTTCCTCAGCGCGCCGAATCTGCACTGGCCCGACACGATCTTCTCCT
>CAZVPB010000353.1:0-1532 GCA_964628165.1 uncultured Cyanobium sp. | reverse complement strand
TTCAGGTTCTTCGTGAGGCTGTGCACGGACACGTCGGCGCCCTGGGAGAGCGGGGCCGGCACTACTGGCCGACCCGGGATCTCCTCGACAGCGGGGCACCGATGCTGGCGGGCTCCGACTGGCCATCGGCGGTTCCCGACATGAACCCCTGGCCGGGGATGGAGGCGCTGGTCACCCGCCGCGATCCCCGGGGCGACTACCCCGGTGCGCTGTGGGAGGAGCAGGCGATCACGCTGGAGGAGGCGGTACGACTCTTCACCCTCGATGGCGCCAGGGCGCTGAAGCTGCAGAACGTCACCGGTTCCGTGGAGACCGGGAAGTCGGCGGACCTGATTGTGCTGCAGGATAACCTGTTCGAGATTCCTGCCAGTCGCATCGGCGAGACCCGGGTGGTGCTGACCCTGTTCGAGGGCCGGCCGGTCTTTACCGATCCCGCATTGACCGGTAAGCAGGCGGTGGCACTGCGGCTGCTGGCGTCGGCTTCCGACGGCGGCTGACTCCCGGTTCTGCGCGCTGCCGGCATGGTGCTGCGGCAGTCGGGGGCGCCGGCTTTGACTGCCGCCAGAGGAAAAACCGGCCTGGCTGCACTATCATCCATTCGATGCAGGGAGCCTGGCCCCGGTTTTCGGGGCTGCCCCCCCAGGACAGGACCGAGCTTTTGATCGAATCTTTTTTCATTGGCCCCCATGGCGAGAACGCCGAATTCCTCGGGGAGATGTGGCAGCAGCTGCTGCAGAAGACACTGGAGCATCGCCACCAGACCTTTCCGGGGGACTCACCCCTGCCCCTCGGAGCGCCCTCCCCGGAGCAGCACCAGGCCATCCGTCGTGAGATCGCCGCGCTGTTCGAGATCCTGCACAAAGAGGTTCCCACCTTCAGCAATCGCTATCTCGGGCATATGGTGTCAGACATCTCGATACCCGCGCTGATCGGCAATATCGCCGTCCTGTTCTGCAACCCCAACCTTGCCTCGAAAGAGGTGGCTACCGCCGGCATCTACTTCGAGACCCAGGCCATCAACCGGCTGGCGGAGATGATCGGCTTCCGGCCGGGACCCTGCAGGGGGCATTTCACGTCGGGCGGCACCCTGGCCAACTTCGAGGCATTCTGGCGGGCACGCTACCGCATGGACCACTGGCTCTCCATGTCGGCCTACCTGTTGGAGAAAGGCCTGACCGGCGAGGGCATCTTCAAACTGGCCCACCAGGGCTGGAAGGCGTTCTACGATAACAAGGCGGAGCACGATATCGAACTGCAGGCGCTCCGTGAGCGCAGTTACGTCATCAGGGGGCCGTGGGACATCGCCAACTACTACCGCGACACGCTGAAGCGCGATTTTCCCCAGCCGATCATCCTGGTACCCGGCAACAAGCACTACTCGTGGCCCAAGAGCGCCAACGTATTCGGCATCAGTGAAAACGCCATCTGGCCCACCAGCCTCGACCGCCACGGCCGGGTCTGCGTCAGGAGCCTCGCCGCCAACATCGAGAAGGCGCGCAGGCTCGAGCGGCCCATCATGATGAACGTTTCCG
>CAZVPB010000352.1:0-1558 GCA_964628165.1 uncultured Cyanobium sp. | reverse complement strand
CCGCGAAGCACGCCGCAAGACCCAGGAAATCGCCGAACTCCTGTCGTCGAACGTCGTCCTGATCGCCGCAGCTCATCGGTCGATGAAGCAGCGGGCCGGGACGCTCCCTGTCAATCCAGTGCGCCGTCCCAGGCGTCAGGCAGGGTGAAGCTGCGTTCCTCGGCGATCTTGCGCAGCGCCTTGGTGGTCCGCAGACGGGCGTCGGGCTTGCCGGCGCTCACCAGCACCAGGTGGGAGTCGGCGGGGATGAGGTCGAGACTCTCCTCCAGCCGGGCCGCCAGCTCGGCGGGGCAGGCGCTGCAGAAGGGCTGGCGCTGCAGCAGCACCAGCCGGGCGCCGGCGGCGAACGGAGCGCTGCGGGCCTCCTCCAGCGCCCGGGCCGCCTGGGCGGCGTCGTTGCCGTCGAGGCGGCTGAGGTTGATGGCGGCCCAGGCGGGGTCCACCAGCTCCTCCACCAGGGTGTCCACGGCCCGCTGGCGGGCCGCCTCGTCGTCACCCCAGTAGAGATGGATGGGCATCGGCGGGGCCTGGATGGGCAGCGAGGCGGCGGGCAGGGGCGGTGCGGCGGCCCCCTTCGATCACCCGATCCTGCTGGAGAGCCTGGCGCGGAGCCGGCGGCGGCTGGGCGCCACCGGCCTGGGGGGCATCGGGCTGGAGGTGCTGGAGCGGCTGGTGCACTCCGGCGGCGACTTCGGGCTGGTGCCGGCCCTGCGCATCGGGCCCGGCGCCTGCGCGGCGGGGATGGCGGCCCTGGCGGAGGGGGCCGCGATCCTCACCGACACGGCGATGGCGAAGGCGGCGGTGGAACCCATGGCCCGCCGCACCCTGGCCACGCCGGTGCACTCGATCCTGGAGTGGGCGCCGAGCGAAGCCCCTCCCGCCGGGGGCACCCGCACCGCGGCCGGCATGGAGGCGGCGCTGCGGCGGCACCCGGGCGCCGTGGTGCTGATCGGCAGCGCCCCCACGGCCCTGGAGCGGCTGCTGGCGCTGGTGGAACGGGGGGAGGTGGCCCCGCCGGCGCTGGTGATCGGCATGCCGGTGGGGTTCGTGGGGGTGGCGGAGAGCAAGCGGCGCCTGGCCGTAAGCGGCCTGCCCCAGATCCGGCTGGAGGGGAGCCGCGGCGGCGCCGGGCTGGCGGCGGCGGCGGTGAACGCCCTGCTGCGGCGGGCCTGGCTCGATCAGGCGGCGCGGGAGGAGGGCTGCCCGGCGCCCTGAAGCCCCACCGCCACGTGGCTGTTGGCCTCGATGCGCCCCAGCACCTGGCGGGCCCGCAGCACCACGGAGGCAGGGACACCGGCGAGCCGGGCCGCCTCGATGCCGTAGCTGCGGCTGGCGCCGCCGGGGGCCACGCGGTGGAGGAACACCAGGTCGTCGCCGGTGGCCTCCACCAGCACCTGGGCGTTGCCCACGTTGGGCAGCAGCTCCGCCAGTTCGTTGAGCTCGTGGTAATGGGTGGCGAACACGGTGCGGGCGCCGAGGCCGGCGGCGAGGTGCTCGGCCACCGCCCAGGCGATCGAGAGGCCGTCGAAGGTGGCGGTGCCGCGGCCGATCTCGTCGA
>CAZVPB010000351.1:0-1562 GCA_964628165.1 uncultured Cyanobium sp. | reverse complement strand
GCGGCGTGGTGCTGGAGGGGGGCGCCACCACCTTTCCGGCACCGATCGCCCGCGGTGCCTGCTGGGATCCCGACCTGGAGGAGCGCATCGGCGCGGCGATCGCGCGGGAGGCCCGCTCCTTCGGGGCCAACTGGGTGGCGGCGGTGTGCGTGAACCTGCTGCGGCACCCGGGCTGGGGCCGGGCCCAGGAGAGCTACGGCGAGGATCCGGTGGCGGTGGGCATCCTGGGAGCGGCCATGACCCGCGGTCTGCAGCGCCATGCGGTCGCCTGCGTCAAGCACCTGGCCCTCAACTCGATCGACAGTTCCCGCTTCCTGGTGGACGTGCGCGCCAGCCCGCGGGTGCTGCATGAGCTGTATCTGCCCCAGTTCCGCGACTGCGTGGCGGCCGGCGCCGGCTCGGTGATGAGCGCCTACAACCGGGTCAACGGCCTCTGGTGCGGCCAGCACCCCGGTCTGCTCACCGGGATTCTGAAGCGGCGCTGGGGCTTCCGGGGCTTCGTGGTCACCGATTTCATCTTCGGCGTGCGGGATGGCGTCGCCGCGCTGCTGGCCGGCCAGGACCTGGAGATGCCCTTCCGCATGGTGTTCGAGGGGTGTCTGGAGGAGGCGCTGGCGGAAGGCCGCGTGCCGCCGGAGCGGATCGACGATGCCGCCGCGAGGCTGCTGGAGGCGCAGCTGAGCGTGCCGGAGGGGCACTACCCGGCCTCCCTGCGCCACTGCGCGGCCCACCGCGCCCTGGCCCGCGAGGCCGCCACCAAGTCGATCGTGCTGCTGCGCAACGAGGGGGAGGTCCTCCCGTTCCGCGGGCTCGGTTCCCTGGCGGTGATCGGCCGGCTGGCGGCCGAGGCCAACCTGGGGGACCGCGGCTCCTCCGACACCCGGCCCGCCCCAGGCTCGGTGGTGACGCCGCTGGAGGGGTTGCGGGCCGCGGCGCCGGAGCTGCGGATCGGCTTCGACGAGGGCCGCCGGCCCGAGGCCGCCGCGGCGCTGGCGGCCGGCTGCGACGCGGCGGTGGTGGTGGCGGGCCTCGACTGGCGCCTGGAGGGGGAGCACATCCATCCCGGCGACATCGCCCCGGTGCTGCGGCTGGTCCCTCCGCCGGACTGGCTGCTGCGCCGCCTGGGCCGGCGGCGGCTGCGGCCCCTCTGGTCGCCGGTGGCGGCCCTGATCTCCCGCATCACCAGCTACGGCTCGGCCCGGCCCGGCGGCGACTTCGCCGCCGGCGACCGCACCGCCCTGCGCCTTCCCGCCGACCAGGTGGCGCTGATCCGCCACGTCGCCGCGGCCAACCGCCGCACCGTGGTGGTGCTCATGGGCGGGGGAGCCGTCGTCTGCCCGGAGTGGTGCGAGGAGGTGGCGGGCCTGCTGCTGCTCTGGTATCCGGGGCAGCAGGGCGGCGAGGCTCTCGCCGACGTCCTGCTGGGCCGCGTGTCCCCCTCCGGCCGGCTGCCCTTCGCGGTGCCCGCCGACGAGGCGCACCTGCCTCCCTTCGAACCCCGGGCGCGGCAGGTCACCTACGACCTCTGGCATGGCTACCGGCGGCTGCGCCGCGACGGACAT
>CAZVPB010000350.1:0-1563 GCA_964628165.1 uncultured Cyanobium sp. | reverse complement strand
AACACCGGCTGCAGGTCCTCGCGCTTGAGCAGCACGCGGTTGTCCAGGCGGGCTGAGAGGTTGGGGGCCTCGTCCAGCGGCGACTCGATCGCCACGTCGTAGACCCGGGCCCTCAGGATCCGCTGCAGGTAGCCCTCGGTCGCCGGCTCCGGGGCGGCGCCGGTGGCAGCGGCGGTGGCGGGGGTCTCACTCATGGGCCCCAGTGTCGCAATCGGCACCGGCCGTCCGGAAGCAACCCCTAGATTGCACGTCACTAGACAGGTCGTGATGCATCTCAGCGAGCTGAGCCATCCCAACCAACTGCACGGCCTCAGCGTCACCGAGCTCGAAGCGATCGCCCGCCAGATCCGCGACCGCCATCTGGAGGTGGTGAGCACCAGCGGTGGGCATCTCGGTCCGGGCCTGGGGGTGGTGGAACTCACCCTCGCCCTCTACCAGACCCTCGATCTCGACCACGACAAGGTCGTGTGGGACGTGGGCCACCAGGCCTATCCCCACAAGCTGATCACGGGCCGCTACCACGACTTCCACACCCTTCGCCAGCAGGGTGGCGTCGCCGGCTATCTCAAGCGCAGCGAGAGCCGTTTCGATCACTTCGGCGCTGGCCACGCCAGCACTTCGATCTCCGCGGCCCTGGGCATGGCCCTGGCCCGCGACCGCCGCGGCGAGGATTTCAAGTGCGTGGCGGTGATCGGCGACGGCGCCCTCACCGGCGGCATGGCCCTCGAGGCCATCAACCATGCCGGCCACCTGCCCCACACCCGGCTGCTGGTGGTGCTGAACGACAACGACATGTCGATCAGCCCACCGGTGGGTGCCCTCTCCACCCACCTCAACCGCATGCGGCACAGCAAGCCGCTGCAGTTCCTGCAGGACAACGCCGAGGAGGCGATCAAGCACCTGCCCTTCCTGCACGGTGAGCTGCCCACCGAGCTGAAGAACCTCAAGGAGAGCATGAAGCGCCTGGCGGTGCCCAAGCTGGGCGCCGTGTTCGAGGAGCTGGGCTTCACCTACATGGGCCCGGTGGACGGCCATGACATCGCCGCCATGGTGAAGCTCTTCCAGCAGGCCCATGCCCACGACGGGCCGGTGCTGGTGCACGTGGCCACCACCAAGGGCAAGGGCTATCCCTACGCCGAGGCCGATCAGGTGGGCTATCACGCCCAGAGCGCCTTCGATCTCTCCACCGGCAAGGCCTTCCCCTCCAGCAAGCCCAAGCCCCCCAGCTACAGCAAGGTGTTCGGCCAGACCCTGGTGAAGCTCTGCGAGCAGGACCCCACCGTGGTGGGCATCACCGCCGCCATGGCCACCGGCACCGGCCTCGACCTGCTGGAGAAGGCCCTGCCCGATCAGTACTTCGACGTGGGCATCGCCGAGCAGCACGCTGTGACCATGGCGGCCGGCATGGCCTGCGAGGGTCTCAGACCGGTGGTGGCGATCTACAGCACCTTCCTGCAGCGCGCCTACGACCAGCTGATCCATGACGTGGGCATCCAGAACCTGCCCGTGACCTTCGTGATGGACCGGGCCGGCATCGTGGGGGCCGACGGCCCCACCCACCAA
>CAZVPB010000349.1:0-1564 GCA_964628165.1 uncultured Cyanobium sp. | reverse complement strand
GCACCACCGACCCGGTGCGCATGTACATGCGCGAGATGGGCACCGTCGAGCTGCTCACGCGCGAGGGCGAGATCGCCATCGCCAAGCGCATCGAGGAGGGCCTCGACTCCGTGCGCCGCGCCCTCTCCGCCTACCCGCCGACCTTCGAGCTGCTGCTCAGGACCTACGAGCCGGTGAAGGCCGGCCAGGGCCGGCTGGTGGACGTGATCGTCGGCTTCGTCGACCCGAATGCGCCGGACGTGATCGCCGAGCCGGTCAACCCGAAGCTCGCGGCCGCCAAGGAAGAGTCGGACGACGACGGCGACGACGACGACGGCGGCGGCGACGAGGAAGAGACGGTCGACACCGGACCCGACCCCGAGGAGGCCGCGCGCCGCTTCGCCTCGATCGCCAAGCTGTACGGGCAGGTGGTCAAGGCGCTCGACGACAAGGGCGGGCGCGACCCCAAGGCCGTGCGGCTGCGCCGCAAGCTCACCGACGAGTTCATGGAGCTCAAGCTCGCGCCGAAGATGTTCGACCTGCTGATCGGGCAGCTGCGCGAGCACCTGAACGAGATCCGCGGCATCGAGAAGTCGGTGATGCAGCTCTGCGTGCGCGACGCCGGCATGCCGCGCTCCGACTTCATCGAGACCTTCCCGCGCAACGAGACCAACCTGCACTGGCTCGACAAGCACGTGCGCGCCAAGCGCAAGCACTCCGCCGCCCTCGCCCGCCTGCGCGAGGAGATCGAGAAGCTGCAGCTCAAGCTCGCCGAGGTGGAGAAGCGCACGCACCTCACCATCGCCGAGATCAAGGAGATCAACCGCGAGATCGCGGTCGGCGAGGCGCAGGCGCGCCGCGCCAAGAAGGAGATGGTCGAGGCCAACCTGCGCCTGGTGATCTCGATCGCCAAGAAGTACACCAACCGCGGCCTGCAGTTCCTCGACCTGATCCAGGAAGGCAACATCGGCCTGATGAAGGCGGTGGACAAGTTCGAGTACCGCCGCGGCTACAAGTTCTCGACCTACGCCACGTGGTGGATCCGCCAGGCGATCACCCGCTCGATCGCCGACCAGGCGCGCACCATCCGCATCCCGGTGCACATGATCGAGACCATCAACAAGCTGAACCGCATCTCGCGGCAGATGCTGCAGGAGATGGGCCGCGAGCCGACACCGGAGGAACTCGCGGTGCGCATGGACATGCCGGAGGACAAGGTGCGCAAGGTCCTCAAGATCGCCAAGGAGCCGATCTCCATGGAGACGCCCATCGGCGACGACGAGGATTCGCATCTCGGCGACTTCATCGAGGACACCTCGGTCGAGTCGCCGATCGAGTCCGCGACCACCGAGTCGCTGCGCGAGACGACGCACTCGGTGCTCGCCGGGCTCACGCCGCGCGAGGCCAAGGTGCTGCGCATGCGCTTCGGCATCGACATGACCACCGACCACACGCTCGAGGAAGTCGGCAAGCAGTTCGACGTCACCCGCGAGCGCATCCGGCAGATCGAGGCCAAGGCGCTGCGCAAGCTGCGCCACCCGAGCCGCAGCGAGCAGCTGCGCTCGTTCCTCGAGGACTGAGCCGG
>CAZVPB010000348.1:0-1580 GCA_964628165.1 uncultured Cyanobium sp. | reverse complement strand
ATCGCACCACCCCCTGCGATCAGGACATGCTCCGCAAGTATGTGAAGGATGTGGCCGCCGCGAAGTGGATCGGGTGGTTCAACCAGGAGGTGCAGCAGACCTTTCAAAAACACGGCTTCTTCGATCCCGAAGGGGTGTTTGTGGGGGACGGCAGCTATCTGTTCGTGCCGGACAATCCCGCCTACGAAGGATCGACGGTGCTGTGGTTTGACGCGCACAACCATCCGGTCGACTACGACAAACTCAGCCCCGAGGAACGGAAGGGGGTGCGGCGGCGGCGTTGTTACAAGCTGGTGAGCCTGTTGCACCTGCGGGGCCAGTCCTATGTCTATGCCGCCCTGGCGCTGGTGCCGGGCAACCAGCACGAACTGCCGGTGCTTTACGAACTGGTCGAGCAGTTCGTCTCCCGGGTCGGCCTGGGGGTGATGAAGCTCCTGATCCTGGACCGAGGCTTCATCGACGGCGGCCGCATCGCCTACTGCAAGAGCGTCCTGGAAGTGGATGTGCTCATCCCGCTCAAACGCAAGATGGACCTCTGGCAGGAGGCGTGGGACCTCTCCGAGCGGCTGCCCTGGCAACCGTGGCAGGAACCCCGGCCGGCGAAACCGGCGGTTCCCGAACGCCCGGCGGTCCTTCAACGACGGGAACGCAAACGCCAGGAAACCCTCGCCCGCAAGCGAGCCAAAGAACCCCCACCAGACCCGGCCGAGGTGCTCACCCGCCGGGAGCTCTGTCCGATCCCAGGCTGCCGGTGGAACGAACTGCCGGTGCCCTTTGACCTGGTGGCGATGCGCGAGACCTACGCCGACGGGCACCAATCGGGCTGGGTGTTGTTGAGCACCGCCGAGGTCCGCGACCCGCAACAGCCGCCCCGGGATTACGTCCGTCGCACCACCATTGAGGAGCGTCATCGCCAGCTCAAGTGCTTCTACGACCTGACCGACTTCCATTCCCGCTGCTTCAACGCGGTGGCCGCCCAAGTGGTCTTTGTGCTCCTGAGTTACACCTTGCGGCAGTGGCAGCTGTGGAAGACCCACCAGGAGCAGCTGGCCCGACGACATCCCCGACAGATCCAGCGCCGGCTGGATCTGGAAGATCAGTTTGTGGTCATCTATCACCAGATGGCTTATGTCCAACTGCCGCTGCTGACCTTCACCCGCGAGGTGCTGGAACTGGCGGCGGAGGCCCGCGAGCGGGCTCTGGCCAAGATCCGTCGCTTGGAAGAGAGCTTTCTCTGTCCGGTGAGGAATCTCCGGCCTCCGTGAGGTGGCCGATTCCATCGCTCCGTGCCGCTGTCCTCCCCTGAATGAATCGGGATCGCCGGCTTCCCGCCGCCCATCCCGGCCGGCCTGAACTCCGGCATCGCTCATCCCCCCGCACTGCTGCCTCACCCTTCATCTCGCTTCTGACCACTTCTGGCCGGTCACCTGCTCACGGGTAGCGGCCTCCCACCCGGCCTCAGCACTTGCCCCCTTCCCCCACTGTCTGAATCGCAGATGATGGCCGCCGTGGAGGGCGATCGTCTGGATCCCGGCGTCGAGGCGCGCTACCTGGAGGCCATTCGGCGCCATGCCCCGCGG
>CAZVPB010000347.1:0-1587 GCA_964628165.1 uncultured Cyanobium sp. | reverse complement strand
CATCCCGCTGCCGGCGCTCCCCCGGCGCCCAGGCCCAGCCCGACGCCGCCTCGAGGGGCATCAGGGCGGCCGGATCGGGAACCAGGCGCAGGTCTCCGTCGGGCACCGCCAGGGGATGGGTCGGATCCGGCAGCCCGTCCACCCGCCACGCATCCGACACGGGCGAGAAGCCGACCCCCTCGCGGGCGGCGGCGGCGAGGCGCGCCAGCGGCACCACCTTCACCAGGGGCGCGCCGGCATGATTCACGAAGGTGATGGCCACCCTGCGCACCCCCGCGTCGAGCAGACGGGCCTCGTCCCAGTCGGTCCTGTTCATCCAGCCAGGGTGGCGCTGCCGTCAGGATGGCCGGGATGAGCCCCCCGCCGCCACTGCCGCCGCTGCGCCCCGGTCAGGCCGCCCTGCTGCTGGTGGATCTGCAGAACGGCACCTGCGGGCCCGGGCAGACCCGGCCGGATCCGGGATTCTCCCGCCGCTTCCGGGAGGAGACCCTGCCCCGCCTGCAGCGGCTGCTGAGGGGCTGCCGCGGAGCGGGCCTGGAGGTGATCCACACCGTGATCGCCAACCTCACCGCCGACGGCCGCGACCGGAGCCTCGACTACAAGCGCTGCGGCATGGGCTTTCCGCCCGACTCCAGGGAAGCCCGCGTGATCGAGGAACTGCTGCCGGAGCTCGACGAACTCGTGCTGCCGAAGAGTTCCTCCTCGCCGTTCAGTTCCACCACGCTCGACTACCTGCTGCGCAACATCGGCATCAGGACCCTGATCGTGGCCGGACTGCTCACCGACCAGTGCATCGACCACACGGTCAAGGACGCCGCCGACCGCGGCTACCAGGTGATCTGCGTGCATGACGCCTGCCAGGCGGAGACGCCGGAGCGCCACCGGGCCGCCCTCCAGTGCTTCCGCGGATACTGCAGGCAGATCAGCGTCGATGAGCTCTGTGCGGCGATCCGTTAGAGAGAGGGAGGTCCCGCCGGCCCGTCCATGCCTCAGCCCCACGACCAGAGGTGCCGGGAATGCCGGTGGTACGAACCGCCTCCGAGCAGAATGGAATCTGCCGAGTGCCGGTTCCTGCCCCCCACTCCGCTCATCGACGGCAACGGCGCCTTCGTGCAGCGGTGGCCGCGGGTGCAGCCGGAGGACTGGTGCAGCCACTGGACGCGGGCGTAGGGGAAGCCGCAGCAGCTGCGGCCGACCGGTCTCAAGTGGAGCCGACGACCTGCGATGAAGGGCCCCGGAGGGCATCGAGCTTGAGGGTGTAAAACACCTCGACGATCGTTCGCGCCCGCTCCGGCGGCAGGCTGAGCGCCTCGGCCAGGTGGATCAGGAACCGCTGTTCCTCCGTCGTGACCAGGTGATTACTGAAGATGATCTCCGTGGCGATGGCGAAGGCCGTTTCCCGCTGCTCCTCGCTCAGCGCTCCAGCCGCCTCGTCGACCATCCTTCCCCAGCCGCTTTGCCTGATCCGCCGCAGAAGGCCATCCAGCAACACACCCAGCGCGTCGGGAGCCATCTCGCGGTAGGGCCACCGTGGCTCGAGTTGCCGCTGCACGACTTCTCCCTCCCGGTGGTCGAAGCTGGAGTCGC
>CAZVPB010000346.1:0-1588 GCA_964628165.1 uncultured Cyanobium sp. | reverse complement strand
GGAGCCGTCCCGGCAGGCGAGTGTGCAGGGCGCAGGAATGTGGGTGGCACCGGCCCAGGACGCCCCCACCAGCACTCCCGCAGCGTGAGGCTCGCTGGGCTGAGGCGCTGAGGGCGTGTTGCGCGCCACGCGCGCACGGCCGAAGCCCTCAGCCCAGCGAGCCGAACAGCACCACCAGGGCGATCACACCGCCGAACACGATCAGGGCATAGAACTGGGCCCGACCGGTCTCGAAGTACTTGAGGCCCTCGCCGCTGCCCAGGGTCATCAGGCCGGTGAGGTTCACCACGCCGTCCACCACCTTGGAGTCCACTTCCAGCACCGAGCGGGCCAGCTTGCGGCTGCCCTGCACGAACAGCCTGTCGTTGAGATCATCCAGATACCACTTGTTGGCCAGGAAGGCGTTGACCGCCGGGAAGCGGTCGGCGAACAGGGACTCCATGTCCAGCTTGCGCAGGGCGTAGGCCAGCACCGCCACGCTGATCCCCGCCACCGAGATCGCCACCGACGCTCCGGCCAGGGGCAGGAACTCGCCCCAGCTGAAGTGTTCGGCCATCTCGGCGGCCTCGTGGGGATCGAGCAGGAAGGCGAAGCGGCTGTTCCAGGGGGTGCCGAGCAGGCCGATCAGCATCGACGGCACCGCCAGCACCGCCAGGGGCATCGCCATCTGCCAGCCGGACTCGTGGGGATGATCGGCATGGTGACCATGGCTATCGCCGTGGTCGTCTTCGGCGCTCTTCCCGGCTGCGGCCAGCAGCTCGGCCGCCATGGCCTTGTCGTTGCCGCGGAACTGCCCTTCGAAGGTGAGGAAATAGAGCCGGAACATGTAGAAGGCGGTCATGCCGGCCGTCACGAAGCCCATCGCCCACAGCAGGGGATAGGTGTCGAAGGCCTGGCCGAGGATCTCGTCCTTGCTCCAGAAGCCGGCCAGGGGCGGGATGCCGGCGATCGCCACGCAGCCGATGAAGAAGGTGGCGGAGGTGATCGGCATGTAGCGGCGCAGGCCACCCATCAGGCGCATGTCCTGGGCGAGCACCGGCTCGTGGCCCACCACCTCCTCCATGGCGTGGATCACCGAGCCGGAGCCGAGGAAGAGCATCGCCTTGAAGAAGGCGTGGGTGACGAGGTGGAACATGCCCGCCACCGGGGCTCCGCATCCCATGGCCAGCATCATGTAGCCCAGCTGGCTCACGGTGCTGTAGGCCAGCCCCTTCTTGAGATCCATCTGGGTGAGCGCGATCGAGGCCCCCAGGAACAGGGTGATCGTGCCGATCACCGCGATCGTGAGCTGCACGGCAGCGAAGGGTTCGTACACCGGCTGCAGCCGGGCCACCAGGAACACGCCGGCGGCCACCATCGTGGCGGCGTGGATCAGGGCGGAGATCGGTGTGGGGCCCTCCATGGCGTCGGGCAGCCACACGTGCAGGGGGAACTGGGCCGACTTGGCCATCGGCCCCATGAACACCAGCAGGCAGAGGATCACGGCCACGCCGTTGCTGAGGCTGCCGCCGGCCACGGCCTCCTGCAGACCGGCGCCGATCTCCTCGAAGCCGAAGCTGCCGGTGGCCCAGAACAGGCCGAGGATGCC
>CAZVPB010000345.1:0-1591 GCA_964628165.1 uncultured Cyanobium sp. | reverse complement strand
TGAAGTTGCGTTCCCGCAACTCACGGGCCACGGGGCCGAACACCCGCGTGCCCTTGGGATTGTTCTCGGCGCCGAGGATCACCGCGGCGTTGTCGTCGAAGCGGATGGCGTTGCCGGTGTCACGGCGAAGGGTGGCCCGGGTGCGCACCACCACCGCCTTGACCACGTCGGACTTCTTCACGCCCATGTTGGGCATGGCGTCCTTCACGCTGGCCACGATCACATCACCGACGTGGGCATAGCGACGGTTGGTGCCCAGCACCCGGATGCACTGGATGCGCTTGGCTCCGCTGTTGTCGGCGACGTTGAGGAAGGTTTCCTGCTGGATCATCTCGATGTCCTCTTCAGGCCTGGGGGAGGGAGGAGAGAACCTCCGCCACCGTCCAGCGCTTGGTGCGGCTGAGGGGGCGGGTCTCGGTGATCCGGACGCGGTCGCCGACGCGGCAGCGGTTGGCTTCGTCGTGGACCTTGTATCGGGTGGTGCGGCTGACCGTCTTGTTGTAGATGGGGTGAGGGAAGCGGTTCTCCACCGCCACCACCACGGTTTTCTCCATCTTGTCGCTGACGACGGTGCCGACCCTTTCCTTGATTGCCATGGGTATGCGGGGGGTCAGGTGGCGGAGGCGCGCTGGCGCTGGCTCCGCACGGTGAGGAGGTGAGCCAGCTTGATGCGGGCCTCCTTGAACCGGTGCGGATGCTCCAGGCGGCGCGTGGCGCGCTGGAAGCGGAGGTCGAAGAGCTCACGGCGCAGGCCGTCGATCCGTTCGTCGATCTGCTCCTCGCTGAGTTCGAGCACGTCGGAGATGTCGGGGCGTGCCATGGTCAGGACTCCACTGCGGGTTGGGGTTCGCCGGCCGGCGCCTCCAGTTCCGCCTCCTCGTCGGTGCGGCTGAGGAACTTGGTGCGCACGGGCAGCTTGTACTGGGCCAGACGCATGGCCTCACGGGCGATGGGCTCGGTGATCTCCGCGCCGCCCATCTCGAAGAGGATGCGGCCCGGCTTCACCACGGCCACCCAGAATTCCGGGTTGCCCTTGCCGGAGCCCATGCGGGTCTCGGCCGGCCGCATCGTGACCGGCTTGTCGGGGAAGATGCGGATCCAGATCTTCCCGCCCCGGCGCACGTAGCGGGTCATGGCCCGCCGGCTGGCTTCGATCTGGCGGGAGGTGATCCACCCGCACTCCTGGGCCTGCAGGGCGAACTGCCCGAAGGCGATGGTGTTGCCGCGGGTGGCGATGCCGCGCATGCGGCCTCGCTGCTGCTTGCGGAACTTGACGCGACGTGGACTCAGCATGATTCAGGCCTCCCTCACTCCTCGTTGGAGCGGTCTTCGAACTGTTGGTGCCGGCGTCCGGCCCGCCGCCGCGGGGCGGCTCCCACCGGCAGCTGCTCCCGCTGGCCGGGGAGCACCTCGCCCCGGAACACCCACACCTTGATGCCGAGCACGCCGTAGGTGGTGCGGGCGACCCGGCAGGCGTAGTCGATGTCGGCGCGCAGGGTGTGCAGGGGCACCCGGCCCTCGCGGGTCCATTCGGTGCGGGCGATCTCGGCGCCGTTGAGGCGGCCGCTCACCTGCAGCTTGAGGCCAAGCA
>CAZVPB010000344.1:0-1593 GCA_964628165.1 uncultured Cyanobium sp. | reverse complement strand
CCGGCCCCACCCCCTAGGGTGCCGCCCGACGTTGATTCAGGAGACGCAACCCATGGCCCAGCCCCTCAGCCCTGCCGAGATCGAGGCCCTGCCCACCACCCTGCCGGCCTGGAGCGTGAAGGAGGGCAAGCTGCACCGCACCCTCACCTTCGGCGATTTCTCCGAGGCCTTCGGCTTCATGGCCCGGGTGGCCCTGGCGGCCGAATCGATGGGCCACCACCCGGAGTGGAGCAACGTGTGGAACAGGGTGAGCATCGACCTCACCACCCACGACACCGGTGGTCTCTCGGATCTGGATGTGGAGCTGGCCAGGCGGATCGACGGCTTCGCCGGCTGAGCATCCCCTGAGGGAGCACCGCCCAGTCGGCGGAAATGGGGGAGAATCGCGATCTCTCCCCCCGCTGGAGAGTCGGTTCGAGACGCTCGAGCGCCGCTCGCGTCCGGCCCCTTCCACGGGCATGGTGTGCCCACAGTTCGTGCCCTCCGCCCGATGTCCCTGATCACCCCCGCCGACCGCATCCACGTGGCGGGGCACCGCGGCATGGCGGGCAGCGCCATCGCCCGCCGCCTGCGCTCCGGCGGCTACGGCCAGCTGCTCACCGCCACCCACCGGGAGCTGGACCTCACCGACGGGCCGGCGGTGGCGGCCTGGTACGAGGCGCAGCGGCCGGATGTGGTGGTGCTGGCGGCGGCGAAGGTGGGGGGCATCGGCGCCAATGCCGCCGCCCAGGCCGACTTCCTGCTCGAGAACCTGAAGATCGAGCTGAACGTGATCGAGAGCGCCTGGCGCAGCGGCGTGCGGCGCCTGTGCTTTCTGGGAAGCAGCTGCATCTATCCCAAATTCGCGGAGCAGCCGATCCGTGAGGAGGCACTGCTGGGCGGCCCTCTGGAGCCCACGAACCGGGGCTATGCCATCGCCAAGATCGGCGGCATCGAGCTGTGCCGCGCCCTGCGGGGCCAGTACGGCTTCGATGCCTTCAGCCTCATGCCCACCAACCTCTACGGGCCGGGCGACAACTACCACCCCGACCACAGCCACGTGCTGCCGGCCCTGATCCGCCGTTTCCACGAGGCGAAGCTGAGCGGAGCGGAGCGGGTGGTGTGCTGGGGCAGCGGCACGCCGCGGCGGGAGTTTCTGCACGTGGACGACCTGGCGGATGCGGTGGTGTTCTGCCTCGAGCACTGGCAGCCGGGCTCCGATGAGATCCAGCACCTCAACGTGGGCACCGGTGAGGACCTGCCGATCCGTGAGCTGGCGGAGAAGGTGGCCGCCACCGTCGGCTACACCGGCGCGATCGAGTGGGACACCACCAAGCCCGACGGCACCCCCCGCAAGCTGCTGGACGTGGGCCGCCTGGCGGCCCTGGGCTGGCGCGCCCGCATCGGCCTCGATGAAGGCCTGGCCGCCACCTATGCCGATTTCCGTGGGTGCGAGGCGCCGCGGGGGATGGCGGTGGTGTGACTGGGGGCCCTGAATGAACCAGGTCCGTGCGATTCGCCAGCAACGCAGGGCGGAACGCATCGATGAGCTGCGCCGCGCCGTGGAGGAGCTGCTGGATCAAAGAACCGGCCTCGAGGTGTGGCTCTTCGGTT
>CAZVPB010000343.1:0-1612 GCA_964628165.1 uncultured Cyanobium sp. | reverse complement strand
AGTCCCCGCCACCGGGCCGTGGTGGCGACGTGAGTCGTTCACATTCCTTTACGATCGATGGTCCACGTCCTGATGACCCTTGCCCTGGACCGCCGCCGACATCCCTGACCAGTCCGGCCGGGTGGCGCTCATCACCGGCGCCAACAGCGGCCTCGGGTACGAGACGGCCCGGGCCCTGGCCGGCCGCGGCGCCACGGTGGTGCTGGCCTGCCGGTCGCTCCAGCGGGCCACGCAGGCCCGCCATGAACTGCTGGCCCGCGCCGACAGCTGCGGGCCCCTCGACGTGCTCGAGCTCGACCTGGCGGATCTCGCCTCGGTGGCCACCGCCGCCGCGGCGATGGCCGACCGCTATGGCCGCCTCGATCTCCTGATCAACAATGCCGGCGTCATGGGCCTGCCGCGGACCCTCACCCGGGACGGCTTCGAACTGCAGTTCGGCATCAACCACCTCGGCCACTTCGCCCTCACCCGGGCCCTCCTGCCGCTGCTGCGGGACCGTGAAGGCGCCCGGGTGGTGACGGTGACCTCCGGCGCCCAGTACTTCGGCCGCATCGACTTCGACGACCTGCAGGGGGAACGGCGCTACGACCGCTGGCGGGCCTACGGCCAGAGCAAGCTGGCCAACGTGATGTTCGCCCTCGAACTGCAGCGGCGTCTCGAGCAGATGGGCAGTCCGGCGCTTTCCCTGGCGGCTCACCCCGGCGTGGCACGCACCAACCTGCAGCCCGCCTCGATCGCCGCCAACGGCTCCCGCCTCGAGGCCCTGGCCTACCGCCTCATGGATCCCCTCTTCCAGAGCGCCGCCCAGGGAGCGCTGCCGCAGCTCCACGCCGCCACCTCCCCCGGGGCCGCCCCCGGCGGCCATTACGGACCCGACGGGTGGGGCGGCATGCGCGGCTGGCCCACCCCGGTGCGCGTCGCCCCCGCCGCCCTCGATGCCGCCCTCCGCAATCGCCTCTGGCAGGTGAGCGAGGACCTGGTGGGCGAGCGGGTCGCGGTCCCCGCCTGATCACCTCCGGGGAGGAGATCCGTATCACCGTTCCTACAATCGTCGATCGCTGAAGCGCCCCCATGCCCCGCGTCCACACCCTGAGCGGCGGCAGCCTCGAGGAGGTGATCCAGGTGCGCGGGGCGCGCCAGCACAACCTGCGGGACATCGACATCACCCTGCCCCGCAACCGGCTGGTGGTGTTCACCGGGGTGAGCGGCAGCGGCAAGAGCTCGCTGGCCTTCGACACGATCTTCGCCGAGGGGCAGCGGCGCTACGTGGAGTCGCTCTCGGCCTACGCCCGCCAGTTCCTCGGCCAGGTGGACAAGCCCGACGTGGATGCCATCGAGGGGCTGTCGCCGGCCATCTCGATCGATCAGAAATCCACCAGCCACAATCCCCGCTCCACCGTCGGCACGGTGACGGAGATCCACGATTACCTCCGCCTCCTCTACGGCCGCGCCGGAGAGCCCCACTGCCCCCACTGCCAGCGCTCGATCCGGCCCCAGACCCTCGATGAGATGGTGGACCGGATCCTGGAGCTGCCGGAGGGCACCCGGTATCAGCTGCTGGCGCCGGTGGTGCGCGGCAAGAAGGGCACCCACGTCAAGCTGCTCTCCGGCC
>CAZVPB010000342.1:0-1623 GCA_964628165.1 uncultured Cyanobium sp. | reverse complement strand
AGGTGCGGGTGCTGGTGGCCACCGACATCGCCGCCCGCGGCATCGACATCCACCACCTGCCCCATGTTGTGAACCTCGACCTGCCCAACGTGGCGGAGGATTACGTGCACCGGATCGGTCGCACGGGCCGGGCCGGCCGGGATGGCCACGCCGTCTCGCTGGTGGCGGCCGAGGAGCACCTGCTGCTGCGGGGCATCGAGAAGCTCATCGGTTCTCCCCTGCCCCGCGAGGAAGTCCCCGGGTTCGAGCCCACGGTGCTGACGGCCCCACCCCTGGATCTCGGTGGAGGACGCCGCCAGGCGCGTCCCGGCCGCGGCGGGGGTGGCGGGGGACGCCGCAGGCCCCGCTGATCGGATCCGACGCCAGGGGGTGGCGGTGCTCCGCATCACCTTCTGCAACACCCGAAATGATTACGATCTGACGAATCAGAACATCAATGTCTCGATGAAGAGGCCGGCCCACAGAGAGAACTTCATCGGAGGCATGTTCGGCAGGAGTTCCTTCCTGCGGGTCGGTGTGGTCCCTCTCCTGGCCACCCTGCTCAGTGTCGCCGAGGTGTCAGCGGCCGAAGCGGGCCCGGGCTCCCGCTCCGGGGACCAGGGTCGTCAGCCCTGGGTGGTCGACATCGAGAAACTCACCCTCGACAACGCCCGATTCCGCACCTCCTGGTGGACCGGGAACTTCCTGCAGATGACCGTGATGTCGATTCCGCCCGGTGGGGAGATCGGGCTCGAGAAGCATGATGTCGGCGACCAGTTCATCCGTGTGGAGCGGGGTCAGGCACGGGTGGTGATGGGGCCTTCCAGGGATCGGCTGACCTTCGAGCGGGAGGTTGGCGATGACTGGGCCATCTTCATCCCCGCGGGTGCCTGGCACAACATCATCAATGCCGGCAAGGAGGATCTGAAGATCTACGTGATCTATGCGCCGCCGGAGCATCCCCCCGGAACTCTTCATGAAACCTTCGAGGAGTCCGAGGCGGAACACGCCGGATAGGTCCACGGCACCAACCGGCGTGCCCACCGCTCCCTGAAGCCGGGTCGCCTCCCGTTCACCGCTTGACTCTCCTCCTCGATGGAGGCTTTACGGTGAAGGAATGGGATTCCGTCTCGGCCGCCGTTCCTTCCTTGCCCTCGTGGCCGGTGCCGGCGCCGCCGCTGCCGGCGGGGCCCTGCTCGGCCGTGGCGGCGATCAGGGACGGCCGGGTGCCGCCCCAGCCGCCGCCGCCTCGGCCTCCGTTGTGCGTTCCAGCGGCGGTGTGCTGGAACTGGATCTGGTGGCGCAGGAGACGGCCGTGCGGATCCCCGGCGGGCCCGCCACGGCGCTCACCTACAACGGGCTTCTGCCCGGCCCGCTGCTGGAGGCCCAGCCCGGCGACAGGGTGCGGATCCGCCTGCGCAACCGCCTCGACCGGCCCACCAATCTTCACTACCACGGGCTGCACATCCCGCCCGGCGGCAACGCCGACAACGTGTTCCTGTCGGTGGCCCCCGGCGCCACGCAGATCTACGACTTCACGATCCCCGCGGATCATCCCGCCGGGATCTTCTACTACCACCCCCACCGCCACGGCACCGTCGCCGACCAGGTGTTCGGCGGTCTGGGCGGGGCGCTGATCGTGCG
>CAZVPB010000341.1:0-1633 GCA_964628165.1 uncultured Cyanobium sp. | reverse complement strand
CCGGTGAAGTAGTTGTCGAGGCAGATCACCTCCTCGCCCGCCTCCATCAGCCGGTCCACCAGGTGGGAGCCGAGGAAGCCGGCGCCGCCGGTCACCAGGTTGCGCATCACCATCGCCTCAGCCCTCCCCCACGCGCCACACGTTCAGCCCCGCCGCCTGGGCCGCCGCCGCATCGGCCACGGCCCGCGCGTCGAACAGCCAGGCCGGCCGCCGCATCACCGCCGCGATCGGGCCCCAGTCGAGCTGGTGGTACTGCCGCCATTCGGTGAGGATCAGCACCGCGTCGGCCCCCCGCGCCGCCTCCACCGCATCCTCCGCCGGGAACCAGCCGCCGTCGCCGCTCAGCAGGCGATACGCCGACGCCGCTGACGGGTCGGTGTCGAGCGGCTCGCAGCCCAGGTCGCGGCTGATCTGGGCCGGCTCCACCTTCGGGTCCACGATCGCCAGCTGCGCCCCCTCCTCGATCAGGTCGCGGCAGATGCGGATCGCCGGGGCCTCCCGCGTGTCGTTGGTATCGGCCTTGAAGGCGAAGCCCAGCACCGCCAGCCGCTTGCCGGTCACCGTGCCGAACAGGCGGTTCACCACCAGCCGGGCGATGCGGTGCTGCTGCCAGGTGTTGAGCCTCACCACCTGCTCCCAGTAGGCCGCCACCTCCTCGAGGCCGTAGTGGCGGCAGAGGTACACCAGGTTGAGGATGTCCTTCTGGAAGCAGCTGCCGCCGAAGCCCGGCCCCGCCTGCAGGAACTTCGGCCCGATGCGGGAGTCGGTGCCGATCGCCCGCGCCACCTCGCGCACATCCGCCCCGGTGGCCTCACACAGGGCGGCGATGCCGTTGATCGACGACACCCGCTGGGCCAGGAAGGCGTTGGCGGTGAGCTTGGAGAGCTCGCTGCTCCAGAGATTGGTGCGCAGGATCCGCTCCTGGGGCACCCACGCGCCGTACACCTGCGCCAGCGCCTCGATCGCCGCGCCGTCCTCGCCGCCGATCAGCACCCGGTCCGGGTCCTCCAGATCAGGGATCGCCGTGCCCTCCGCCAGGAATTCCGGGTTGGAGAGCACCGAGAAGGTCTTGGCGCCGCCGGTGCTGCCCTCCGCCGCCTCGAGGATCGTCTTCACCGCCTCGGCGGTGCGCACCGGCAGGGTGCTCTTCTCCACCACGATCGTGTGGCCGTTGGCCGCCGCCGCCACCTGCCGCGCCGACGCCTCGATCCAGCGCAGGTCGCTGGCCTGCCCCGCCCCCACGCCCCGCACCTTGGTGGGGGTGTTCACCGAGAGGAACACCATGTCCGCCGTGGCGATGGCGCCGTCCACCTCGGTGCTGAAGTGGAGGTTGCGCCCCCGCGCCCGGCCCACCACCGCGTCGAGGCCCGGCTCGTACACCGGCAGCTTCCCCAGGTCGTCGTCGTTCCAGGCGGCGATCCGCGCCTCGTTGAGATCCACCACCGTCACCTGGATGTGGGGGCAGCGGTCGGCGATCACCGCCATGGTGGGCCCGCCCACGTAGCCCGCCCCCACGCAGCAGATGGAGCGGATCGGCGTGGGGTCGGGACTCATGCGGCGCCAAGAGAGCGCCCGGACAATACGGGAAAGCGACTAGCCAGCGGTGTCGGCCGCGACCGGTTCGCCATCAGCA
>CAZVPB010000340.1:0-1649 GCA_964628165.1 uncultured Cyanobium sp. | reverse complement strand
GCCTGCTGGAGCAGCAGGGACAGCAGGCGGAGGCCGAGGATCTGCGCCGGCGGCTGCGGCCGCTGGTGAGCCTCGACGACTGAGGCGCCTCGCGTACGCCACCGGCATGGACCCGACTCCCGATCTCCCCCTGACACCGCCCGAGACGCCCGAGCCCGGCCACCGGCCACTGGCGGGCCGGCAGGTGGCCGTGACCCGTGCCGAAACCCAGCTGGGGGCGAGCCGGCAGCTGTTCGAGGCAGCGGGAGCCAGCGTGGTGGACCTGCCGGCACTGGTGGTCACGCCCCCGGATTCCTGGGGCCCGCTCGATGACGCCCTCGCCGAACTGGAGGACTTCCACTGGCTGGTGTTCTCCAGCAGCAACGGCGTGGAGGCTCTGGAGCAGCGACTGCGCCGCCAGGGGCGCAGCCTCAGCCATCTGCCGTCCGGCCTGAGGATCGCCGCCGTGGGCCGCAAGACCGCCAGCAGGCTGGAGGAGCTGGGAGCACCGGCGGACTTCGTGCCCCCCGCCTTCGTGGCCGACAGCCTGCTGGAGCATTTCCCGGTATCGGGCTGGGGGCAGCGACTGCTGATCCCGCGGGTGCAGAGCGGCGGACGCACCGTGCTGGCCGAGACCTTCGCGGCGGCCGGTGCACGGGTGGTGGAGGTGCCGGCCTACGAGACCCGCTGTCCGGCAGGGCTGCCCAGCGCGGCGCTGGCGGCCCTGGACCAGGAGCGGCTGGATGCGATCACCTTCAGCAGCGGCAAGACCGTGAGCCACACGGCACGGCTCCTGGAGGAGGCCTTCGGCCCAGGCTGGCGGGAACGGCTGGCATCCGTGGCGATCGTCTCGATCGGGCCGCAGACAAGCCAGCGCTGCCACGGCACAATCGGCCGCGTCGACGCCGAAGCCGACCCCCATGACCTCGAGGGGCTGGTGCGGGCCTGCGAGAAGGCCCTGGCCGGGCGTCCGCTCAGAGCTCGGCCGTGACGGTCTGACTGCCCTGGCGGAGAACCAGACGGCCCCGGTCGACATCGATCGACGACACCACCCAGCCCGCGGGCAGCAGATCGGTGTTGCTGCCGCCGCGTTCGCCGATGCCCACTGCACCGCTGTTGGGGCCGAACTGCACCATGGCCTGGGGTGACGTGCCGACGCGGATCACCCCGCTGAACAGGAAGTCGGGCGGCAGCTGCAGGGGTGCCGGACGGGCAGGGGCGCCCGTGCCGCCGGGCCCGGTGGTCGCCGCCGGGGCTGGGACCGCCCCAGGGCGATCGGAGGCGAAGGGGTCACTGCGACCGATCGGATTGGCGGCCAGCACCTGGTTGGTGGAGGGAAGGGGGGTGAAGCCGGCCACCTCGACGCTCACCGGTGCGGAGGCCTGCTCAGGCTCCGGTGTGGCCGCAGGCGGTTCGGGCAGCTCCGCATCCGGGGATTCGGCGCGGGAGCAGGCGCCCAGAAGCAGACTGATGCCTGCCAGGGCGGCCAGCAGATGCCAGGGCCGCCGCCACCGGGACCGGCCGGCGACTCTGTCGCCAGAGGAAGCGGCGGGGTGGAGAAGCGACATCGGTGGGTCAGCGGTGGCGGGTTTCAACCAGATCCCGGAAGCGATCGAGATTGGCCTGCAGTTCCCTGGTGACCATGCCCCCCAGGATGCTGGGTTCCATCA
>CAZVPB010000339.1:0-1657 GCA_964628165.1 uncultured Cyanobium sp. | reverse complement strand
ACCGGCAGCGTAAGGGTAAGCATCAAAACAACCAGCCAGTATTTTTTCATGTTTAAGATCTCAACAAATAAGGTAGAAAGACACTGCCGGACGTTAAATTGAACGTGTCCGATTTATACATCCTGTCTCTCGTCATAATAAAACAGAGGACCGCGCCTAATTTCGGTCCTCTGTCGCTGGTCCCGTCTAAAATCCTTCGAGCTTGCTTAGATCAGCAATCCCATCCGCCAGCCCGGCAATCTGCCCGACCAGCGCCAGGCGGTTTTTCCTGACGGCTTCGTCCTCGGCCATGACCAGCACCTCGTCGAAGAACTTGTTGATGGCAGGGATAAGCTGGAGGACAATTTCCAGGAACTCATCTACGGTTGACGGATGACTAGAGACCGTAGACTGGATCGCATCGTACAAATTGCGTTCAGACTCTTCAACCAGCTTCGCCGGATCAACTGCCATCTGCCGTCGATCCCCGGTCTCCGCAGCGCGGATAATGCGGACACAGCGCGCATACCCGGGCAGTATCGTATCCCAATCTTCCCGTTCGACCCAGGCCTGAAGCTGTCTCACCGCCTGGGCAGCTCCAGCCGGATTATCAGAACGCACCGCCAACACGGCATCGACGACATCATAGCTGTACGATTCCTTTAACAGCACTGACAAACGCCCGTCGATGAACTCCAGCACCTGCTCTTGCACTTCTTTACCGGCTTCAAGCGGCTGCAGGGAAGCAGCAGCAGCTACGGCATCGCGCAGATCGAAGTCCAGGTTATGTTCGATCAACGGCTGGACTGTGCCAATAGCAGCACGGCGCAGGCCGAAGGGATCCTTGGCGCCAGAGGGAGCCAGTCCCGCTGCGAACAGGCCGACCAGCGAGTCGATGCGGTCGGACAGCGCCAATACCACGCCATTCTGCGTCCCCGGGACGGGTTGGTACTGCTCGCCAATAGCAGTCGCCACTTCAGGATTCTCTCCACTGCGCAGGGCGTACTCGCGCCCGATGATGCCCTGCAGGGAAGTCATCTCGGTCACCATCTGGGTGGTCAGGTCCGCTTTGGAAAGATAGACCGCGCGCGCGATATCCTTGAGTTGGGACACATCTTTTATGTTCAGCAGGGCGCATAATTTCGCACTCAACTTCAACATGCGGTCGGACTTATCCAGCATGGAGCCCAGCTTGGTCTGGAAGATGAGTGTGCTCAATTCTGGTCGGTATTCTTCCAGCGGACGTTTGACGTCTTCACGCACGAAGAAGTCGGCATCCGCGAAGCGCGCGTTGAGCAAATGTTCGTTGCCTTCGCGGACGATGTCGAGGTGCAGGTCGTCGCCGTTGCGGATTGCCACAAAATATGGAAGTAGGGGCGACCCGCTGGGGATCGACCGTGTCCCTGTTTGAGAAGAATCCGTGTCTGAACCTTTACTGGGTTGACCTTGACGGGTCGCCTCTACAGTTTCGACCGGGAAATATCTCTGGTGCTTTTTCATAACGGAAATGAGCACATCGCGCGGGAGTTCGAGATATTTTTCGGGAAAACCGCCCATGACAGCCGTCGGCATTTCGACCAGATCGGCAACTTCGGCCAGCAGCCCGGATTCGATGATGGCCTGGCCTTTGACCAGATCGGCAGCCTGTTCCACCTGCTCCACGATCAGGGATTTACGT
>CAZVPB010000338.1:0-1657 GCA_964628165.1 uncultured Cyanobium sp. | reverse complement strand
GCAGCACCCCTCTGGAGCTGGAACTGCGGCGTCCCTTCGAGGCTCCCTCCATTCCGCCGGCACGGAGCTTTGGAGTCACGATCCGGGTTCGGAGCCGCTGATTCCGTCCTCCCCCAGGCTGCGGATCACCGCCCGTTTCATGTCGGCGAGCAGGCGGTCCGCCGACCTGGGCGTGCACACGTTGCCGCAGAAGAGGCAGATGCCCGGCGGCCTCTGGCGGTGAAGCCGCACGGCGGGCTCCCCGGCCGCACCGTTGAAGAGGGTCACCTGCCGTTCGAGGGTGTCGCAGGGAAAGCTGAGGTCGCGCGAGGAGAGGTCGTTGCGGATCCGCCACAGCTCCGCCAGCACCACGATCATCCGTTCGCTGCGGCGGGCTTTCGCCGTCAGGGCCGGGGCGACGGCCGCCGTCTCGGCCTGGAGGACGGCCCGCTGCAGCGGCTCCAGCAGGCCAGGCAGATCGCGGAGATGGATCGCGGCGGTGAGCTGACGCCGCAGCTGCTCCATCGCCTCGCTCAGTTTCTCCTCCTCGGGCGGCACCGGCGGCTCCGCCAGCTGCCAGAGCGGCAGGTAGGCCTCCCGCAGCGCAGGGGAGAGGGGCATCTCCCGTTCCAGCAGGGCCGCTCCTGCCGGCAGCAGCGTGCCGGCGCAGTCCTCCCGCGCGGCCTGGGGCAGGGCCCGGCAGGGGGGGAAGCGGAGCTCGCCGTCCGCGGCCAGGGGAGACCCATAGAGCGCGTCGGTTCCGAGCTGCCGCGACTCGCCTCCCCTGCGGCCCTCGATGGCGGGGGTGCCGTCGTTGCGCCAGAGGAGGCGGCCGGCGTCGAAATCGATCAGCAGCGAGGCCCGGGCCGGGGTGAGGCCGCCCAGGAGCAGGGTCACCAGGGTGACTGCCGGAGCGCGGCCGGGCCGCCGGTCCATGGCACGCCGTTGGGGAACCTCCGTACCGTACGGAGCGAGGGAGGCCGATGCTCCGCGCCATGACCCATGACCCGGCAGCGGATCCAGGCAGCAACCGCGGATCCGTCCTCGCCGTGCGGGAGAGCGTCGTGGATGTGCGTTTCCCGGAGCGGCTGCCGGATCTGCTGCATCGGCTCGAGGCCGGCCCGGACGGCGGGGTGGTGCTCGAGGTGGTGGCCCATCTGCGCTCCGACGTGGTGAGGAGCATCGCGCTTTCCCCCACCGCCGGGCTGAGCCGCGGCGCGCCGGTGCGCGACTGCGGCTGCCCGCTGCAGGTACCCGTGGGGGAGGCCCTGCTCGGCCGCATGCTCAACGTGTTCGGCGAGACGATCGACCATGGCGAGCCTCTTCGGGGCGTCGCCTGGAAATCGATTCACCAGGCGGCGGTTCCCCTCACCGAGCAGGCGAGCGAGGCGGAGATCATCGAGACCGGCATCAAGGCGATCGACGTGCTGGCACCCCTGGAGCGCGGCGGCAAGGCGGGGCTGTTCGGCGGCGCCGGGGTGGGCAAGACGATCCTCATCACCGAGATGATCCACAACATGGTGATGCAGCACCAGGGGGTGAGCCTCTTCTGCGGCATCGGCGAACGGAGCCGCGAGGGGGAGGAGCTCCACCGGGCCATGGCGGAGACCGGTGTGCTCAAGGACACCGTGCTGGTGTTCGGCCAGATGAACGAACCCCCCGGCGCCCGCTTCCGGGT
>CAZVPB010000337.1:0-1660 GCA_964628165.1 uncultured Cyanobium sp. | reverse complement strand
CCGGAGCTGTGGCCCACCAGGGTGATGCGGCCGGTGGGCGACGCCGCGGCCAGCGCCTCGGCCCTCCTGGCCACCCGGTCGAGGATGCGGGCCCAGGCGAAGGGGAACACGGTGAAGAACCACTCGATCTTCCCCACCTCCACCACCGCCACCGGCTGCCCCGCCTCGGACGCCAGCACGGACCGCATGGGTTCGTAGGCCTCGGCGGTGATCAGGAACCCTCCCAGGATCAGCACCGGCTGGGCGGGCGCGGCGCTCATGCCGGCTGGGACTGCCGCCACCAGCGCCACCCCTCCACGTTGATCAGCAGGCCGATCACCAGCAGCGCCACCATCAGGCCGATCTGGTCGCCGCGGGCGTCCGGCACGAGGATGTCGGCGGCCAGGTGGGGCACGTTGGTGATCGTGTAGACCACGCTCAGCCAGAAGTGGATGCGCCGCCAGGGCCGCCAGCGGCGGTCATGGGCCGGGTCGCTGGCGGCGTAGGCGATCAGCAGGATCGCCGCCAGCGGGATCAGGAAGTAGATCAGCATCGCCGTGAACACCAGGGGCAGCTTCTGGGGATCCACATGGCCGTGGATCTCCGGCGACATCCCGTGAAACAGGGGCATGAGCCCCAGATCGACGTGGAAGAGCATCGCCAGCAGCCAGGTGAGCCAGAGGCTGCGCAGCCGCAGGGCGTGGTCGATGGGACGGGCCACGGTGGTCCCCGGTGATGGAGGCGGAAGACGATGCTATGGGCAGCCGCGCCCCCGCCACCGATGTCCCGCCGCCGCACCCGGGTGCACCTGCTGCAGCGGCGCCAGGGGCTGCTCGCCATCGCCGACCGGCTGCCCTGGCTGGCCCTGTGGCGGGAGCCCTACCACCTGATGCTGGCGGTGCCCTGGCCGGTGTTCTTCCTCCTGGTGCTGCTGGCCTACCTGGCCATCAACCTGGTGTTCGCGGGGCTGTACCGGCTCGATGCGGCCGGCATCGGCGGGGTGGCGGGCACGCGGGCGACCTTCGCCGAGGCCTTCTTCTTCAGCGTGCAGACCCTCGGCTCGATCGGTTACGGCGTGCTGCATCCCACCAGCCCCGCCGTGAACCTCATCGTCACCGCCGAGTCGGTGGCGGGCATGCTCTTCATCGCCCTCATCACCGGCCTGGCCTTCGCCCGCTTCGCCCGGAGCACCGCCCGGATCCGCTTCTCCGAGGTGGCCACGGTGCACACCTACAACGGCCTGCCCACCCTGATGTTCCGGCTCGCCAACGAGCGGCGCAACACCATCCTCGAGGCCCGTCTGCGGGCCTATCTCGCCATCGACGAAGTGAGCGAGGAGGGCATCGGCATGCGCCGGCTGCTCCCCCTGCCGCTGCGCCGCGACCACGGCGTCGCCTTCCTGCTCACCTGGACGGGCATGCACGTGATCGATGCCGCCAGCCCGCTGCACGGGCTCACCGAGGAGGATCTGGAGCAGGCCCATGCCGATCTGCTGGTGGCCTTCAGCGGCATCGACGAAACCCTCGAACGCCCCATCCATGCCCGCCACCACTACCCGCCGGCGGCGATCCGCTTTCACCACTGCTTCGTCGACATGGTCCAGCACCATGGTGCGCAGCGGCTGATCGACTGGTCGCAGTTCAACCGGATCCGGCCCTGCCCGGAAGGACCACGGCCACCA
>CAZVPB010000336.1:0-1663 GCA_964628165.1 uncultured Cyanobium sp. | reverse complement strand
GCGTGCGCCGCGCCTGCCGCGAGCAGGCGCCTGCTGGTCTCGAGGTCGCGGGCACGAACCACCACCGGGACCCCGGGTGCAGCGGTACGCAGGTGCGAGATGGCATCCAGGGCCGTGCCGGAAGCGTCCACGGTGAGAACCACCAGGGACGCTCGCTCCACGTGCAGGCCCGACAGCAGGCCCGGATCGGACACGTCGCCGTAGTACACCGCATGTCCATCCGCGCGTCCCTGGGCCACCCGCGCCGGGTCGGTGTCGAAGGCCAGGAACGGGATACCGCTCGATTCCAGTAGCACGGCAATGGTGTGGCCGACGCGTCCGTAGCCGCCGATGACGACATGGGGCATCGACGAGTCCGGAAGTTCGGGGACGGCAGGCGCATCGGCGCCTGGGGCAGGAACCAGCCGCGCGGCAATGGCCCCGTTGAAGCGGACGAGCCCCGCACCCGCCACCATGGCAAGCAGCACCGACGTCATCGCGATCTGGCCCAGTTGCATGTCGATGACCCGGGAATCGAGCGCGATGGCGACCAATGCAAGGCCGAATTCGCCGCCCACGCTGAGCAACAGGCCAGAGCGCCACGCGGCCTGCGCATCCGCCGTGATCCAGCGCACCATGGCTGCGACCACCAGCGTCTTGCTGGCCAGGATGAGGAATGCGCCGAGCATCGCCCAATGCCAGATCGGCGGGATCGCGGCGGGGTCGAAGCGCATGCCGATGCCAATGAAGAAAAGCCCGAGCAGCACGTCGCGGAACGGGCGGATGCTCGACTCGACCTGGTGGCGGAACTCGGTCTCCCCCAGCATCATCCCTGCCAGGAATGCACCGAATGCCAGCGACAACCCTAGCCCGTGGGTGGTCCATGCGGCCAGCAGGGCGACCAGCAGCACGGCCAGCGTGAACACCTCGGCCGATCGCCGCCTGGAGACGAAGTGGAACAAGGGGCGGAGCAGCCAGCGTCCCGCGAAGAAGACGAGGGCGAACGCCGCGACCGCCTTGGCGAGCGCCCAGGCCAGGGTGCCCGCGAGGACGTCGGCGGCCACCGCGGTGCCCAGCACGGGGATGATGACCAGGAACGGAACCGCGGTGACGTCCTGGAAAACGGACATGGCCAGCCCCAGGCGACCGTGCCGGGACTTGTCCTCGCCCTGCTCCGACAACAGGCTGGCGATGATGGTGGTCGAGGACTGGGCGAAGGCTGCACCGAAAACGAATGCCGCTGCGAGGGGGAGCCCCGCCATCCAGGTGACGGCGCCGACCAGCAGGGTCGTGAGTGCAACCTGGCCCGTGCCGAGGCCCAGGACCTGGTGCCGCAGCGTGCGCAACTGTGGCAGCGAGTAGCTGAGGCCGATCGTGAACAGCAGGAAGACGACGCCGAACTCGCCGAGTGTCTCGAACTCCGGGACTGACACCGTCGGGCCCACTGTATGTGGGCCGAGGATCACGCCGACCAGCAGGTACCCGAGGCTGGTCGGGACGTGCAGCCGCTGGAACGTCACGACAACGGCGATCGCCACGGCCAGCAGCAGGAGGATTTGTGCGAGATGCTCCATGATGGGCAGTGGCTGCGGCTGCCTGGCGGTCCATTGCCGTTGACCCCGGCATCGTAGCAGTTGGCCGGGGGCCGGGCGGTGGGTCACGGCTGACGCCGGCCCGTCCGTGC
>CAZVPB010000335.1:0-1665 GCA_964628165.1 uncultured Cyanobium sp. | reverse complement strand
GACATGAAGCGGATGGTGGCCTACAGCTCGGTGGGCCACATGGGCTACATCCTGCTGGCGGCGGCCGCCGCCACGCCGGTGAGCCTGGTGGGGGCGGTGTTCCAGATGGTGAGCCACGGCCTCATCTCCGCTCTGCTGTTCCTGCTGGTGGGCATCGTGTACCGCAAGACGGGCACCCGCGACCTGGAGGTGCTGCGGGGTCTGCTCAACCCCGAGCGCGGCCTCCCCTACACCGGCACGCTGATGATCCTGGGGGTCATGGCCAGTGCCGGACTGCCCGGCATGGCGGGGTTCATCTCGGAGTTCCTGGTGTTCCGCGGCAGCATCTCCACCTATCCCCTGGCCACGCTGCTCTCGATGGTGGGGTCGGGGCTCACGGCGGTCTACTTCCTGCTGCTGGTGAACCGGGCCTTCTTCGGCAGGCTGGCCATCCTCCCCCCCACCGATCCCGTCAGCGACGCGCGCCGCGACGTGCGCCTCATCCCGGTGGCGCCGCGGGAGACGATCCCCGCCACCGGACTGGCGCTGCTGGTGGTGATGCTCGGACTGGTGCCCGCCCTGCTGGGCCGGCTCAGCGAGACCGCCGGCGCCCAGCTGGCCGGTCTGCCGGGACTGGCCGCCGGCCTCCCCGCCGGGGGGGTGCTCTGATGCCGGTCATTCCCGAACACCTCACCCGCCAGGGCTCCCGGCCCGAGGCCGCCGAGCTCGAGCGCCGCCTGCTGGCGGGGGAGACGCTGCTGGAGGACCGGCCGGAGAACCTGATCGAGGTGGTCGACGTGCTCCACAGCTACGGCGAGGTGCTCGATGCCTACAGCCGCAACCTGATCTTCCAGGCGGAGCGGCAGTTCCTCAATCCCTTCCCCGTCTTCCGGTTCTTCAACGGCGAGATCACCCCGGGCCGCTTCTGGCGCCATCTGATCCACGACCGCATCAACTTCGAGTACGCCGAGTACTGCATGAAGACCATGCTCTGGCATGGCACCGGCGGCCTCGACGCCTATCTCGATGGCGAGGACTTCGCGGCGCGCTGCAGGACGATCGTGGGCCGCAAGACCCGCCGCGACCCCCTGCTGGCGCTGCTGAGTCCCCTCTTCCCCGGCTTTCTGCCGGAACTGATCCGCGCCGCGGCCACCACCCACGCCCTCGGCCAGTTCTGGCGGGTGATGAGCGATCTGTTCCTGGCCCTCTCGGCGGCGGAGCGGCGGGGCGAGGTGGACTCGATCGCGGCGGTGGTGGCCTTCATCCGCGACGGCCTGGTGGCCGCCGCCGCCAACCCCATCACCTATGCGGTGGAGGTGGGGGGCCAGCGACTGTGGGTGCTGCCGCCGGAGGCGGGTCTCACCTTCCTTCCCGACGTGGCGGTGCCCTACGTGGAGGCGGTGTTCCTGCGGGGCACCCCCTTCCTCGGCACGGTGTCCTTCAACGCCCAGGCCCAGCAGATCTCCCCCGACCAGGCGGAGTTCGCCTACGGCGCCCTGTTCGCCGATCCCCTCCCCACCATGGGGGCCGGCATCCCCCCCAGCCTGCTGATGCAGGACATGTACCGCCATCTGCCCGAGCGGCTGCATGCCCTCTACCGCGAACGGACCCGGGGGGAGGGGGACGTGCGGGTGAAGATCTGCATGAGCTTCCAGAAGTCGATGTTCTGCGTCACCAACGCCGCCA
>CAZVPB010000334.1:0-1673 GCA_964628165.1 uncultured Cyanobium sp. | reverse complement strand
AGGAGCACCAGGCCCAGCGGCGTGAACGAGAACATCCCGAGACCGGTCGGCGCCTCGCCGGCCTCGAGTTGGACCTGCCGGTAGAAGTCGTCGACCCGCAGGTTGGTGCCCGTGCCGATCAGCGTGCACGTGCCACCGAAAATCGCGGCGAAGCTCAGCGGCAAAGCGGGATTCTTCGTTCATGAGGGCGTCGTGTTCGGCGGGGGTGAGCACGAGGGCATCGCAGCTGAGCGGCAAACGCTCCAGCGGCCACTGGAGCAACCGCTCCCGCTGGGGACCGCGAGCGCTGGCATCGATCAGCAGCAGATCGAGGTCGCTGCCCACCGCGGCACTGCCGCGGCCATAGCTGCCGAACCCCGCCACCCGCTCCAGGGAAGGCACACGGGCGGCCTGCTGCGCCGCCCAGAGCGTCACCTCGCGCAGCACCTGATGGGGCTCAGGCCAGCGCAGCACGGATTGCGTCAACGAGCGCACGGGCATGGCCGGGGGCGTCGTCGCTCTGAAGGCGACCGAAATGATCGGTAGGCGCGCCATCAGGCAGGCTATCGGGGTAGCGGGTGGGGATGTAGAGGGCATCGAGGATGCGCAGACGATCCTCGAGATCGCTCACCGCGTCCTGAAGCCTGGCGGCGGTGGCGGCGGGCAGATCACGGAAGGAACGCCCGAGTCCGTGGCCCCACACCTGCTGGCCAAGGCTGAGGTGCAGGGCCTTGAGGGCCTTCTCCACCGCCTGATGGCAGGCGAAACAGGCCCACTCGTGGTGCCCTGCACCGGCACTCAGCGCCGCCTGATCCAGATCGGCGAGGGCCTGATGCAGCCAGTCGGCGGATCGGTTCACCCTGGCATTGTGGCAAGTCAACGGCAGTGCGGGGCCCCGACCGTCTGTTCATTCCGGGATGGTGCGACAGAAGACCCGGAGTAGGTTCCAACCTGCACCAGAAGCATCCCGCCCATGCCCAAGACGGCGCTGATCACCGGCATCTCCGGGCAGGACGGCAGCTATCTGGCCGAACTGCTGCTGGAGAAGGGCTACACGGTGCACGGCATCAAGCGCCGCGCCAGCAGCTTCAACACCCAGCGGATCGACCACCTCTATCAGGACCCCCACGAGAGTGATCCTCGCCTGGTGCTGCACTACGGCGACCTCACCGACAGCACGAATCTGATCCGGATCGTGCAGCAGGTGCAGCCGGATGAGATCTACAACCTCGGCGCCCAGAGCCACGTGGCGGTGAGCTTCGAGAGCCCTGAATACACCGCCAATTCCGATGCGCTGGGCACACTGCGCATCCTCGAAGCGGTGCGCATTCTTGGGTTGACCCACAAAACGCGCATCTATCAGGCGAGCACCAGCGAGCTCTACGGCCTGGTGCAGGAGATCCCGCAGAAGGAGAGCACTCCCTTCTATCCCCGCAGCCCCTACGGCGTGGCCAAGCTCTACGCCTACTGGATCACGGTGAACTACCGCGAGGCCTACGGCATGTATGCCTGCAACGGCATTCTGTTCAACCACGAATCACCGCGGCGGGGGGAGACGTTCGTGACCCGCAAGATCACCCGCGGCCTGGCCCGGATCGATGCGGGGCTGGACGACTGCCTCTACATGGGCAACCTCGATTCGCTGCGCGACTGGGGCCACGCGCGCGATTACGTGGAGATGCAGTGGCGGATGC
>CAZVPB010000333.1:0-1691 GCA_964628165.1 uncultured Cyanobium sp. | reverse complement strand
TGATCACCTCCTGCACCATCGGATCGGCGGGGCTGGGATCCACCACGAACTGGGGCGTGATGGCGATACGCGTGCGCCGGGCCACGGCGATCGTCTCGATGCGCCGCTCCAGCTGGGCCTTCATGTGGTCGATCACGTCGTGGGAGAGATCGCGCATGTCGAGCGTGAACTCCACCTGGCCGGGCACGATGTTGGCCGCGTTGGGCCACACCGTGAGCTTGCCCACCGTGGCCACCGGATCGCCCGGGTAGTGCAGGGCCATGTCCTCGATGGCCAGGATGATCTGGGCGGCGGTGGTGAGGGCGTCGCGGCGCATCTCCATCGGCGTGGTGCCGGCGTGGTTGGCCTGGCCGCTGACGCGGATGGTGTAGCGCTGCTGGCCCACCACCCCCTCCACCACCCCGATCTGTTTGCCCACCGCCTCCAGCACCCCGCCCTGCTCCACGTGCAGCTCCAGGAAAGCGGCGATCTCCTGGCGGCTGCGGCGGGCGCCGGCGCGCTGCTGCCAGTCGCCACCGATGAGGGCCAGGCCCTCCTCGATGCTCACCCCCAGGGCGGTGGTGTAGCTCTGCGGATCGTCCGAGGCATGCCCCACCATGCTCTTGCAGCCCACCATGGTGCTCTCCTCGTCGGCGAAGGCGATCACCTCGAGGGGATGGCGCAGGCGCAGATCGCGCTCGGCCAGCACGCGCACCACCTCGATGCCGCCCAGCACCCCGAGGGCGCCGTCGTAGAGGCCACCCTCCGGCACCGTGTCGATGTGGGAGCCGGTGGCCAGCACGGGAGCGTCCGGGCTGAGGCCCTCATAGCGCCCGATCAGGTTGCCGGCCGCGTCGACGCGCACGGCCATGCCCGCCTCCTCCATCCAGCCGCGCACCAGGGCGCGGGCTGCGCGGTCCTCCTCGCTGAAGGCCAGCCGGCGCACGGCCCCGGACGGCAGCCGGCCGATCTGCCCCAGCTCCGCCAGGCTGCGCTCCAGGCGGTCGCCGTCGGCGGCCAGATCGGTGGGCAGGGCGTTGAGCAGCTGGGTCATGGCGAGGGACAGGCCGGCGCGGTGGAGCGGCGGCGCGATGGAGTGGCGACGCGGTGAGGTGGCAGTGGACTGAGGCGATTTTCGGCGCGAGGCCACCGTTGGTGTGCTCGGTGACAGATGGGGGCGCCGTGCTGTTCAATCATCGGCCCCACTCTCCTTGACGGGCGGATCCTCCCGCTGCACACACCGCGATGACCTTCTCGATCGTGGCCTGGGATGCGCACACCGGCATGACGGGGGTGGGGGTGGCCACCAGGCATCTGGCGGTGGGCTCGCTGGTGCCCCATGCCCGTCCTGGGGTGGGGGCCGTGGCCACCCAGGCCAACACCAATCCCTACTTCGGCCCCTGGGGCCTCGACCGTCTCGAGCAGCTGCAGCGCCGCAGCGACGGTGAGCAGGGGGCCGAGGAGGTGCTGGCCTCGCTGCTGCACGACGACCCCGGCCGCGATGGCCGCCAGGTGATGCTGGTGGACGCCCGGGGGCGCAGCGCCGCCTGGACTGGTGCGGACTGCGCCGGCATCGCCGCCCATCGCTGCTACCCCGGGTTCGCGGTGGCGGGCAACTTCCTGGCTTCGGATCTGGTGCTGCTGTCCATGGCCGAGGCCTACATGGCCGCCGAGCGCCGGGGGCTGGCCCTGGAGGAGCGACTGCTGCTGGC
>CAZVPB010000332.1:0-1710 GCA_964628165.1 uncultured Cyanobium sp. | reverse complement strand
CTGGGTCCACGCCGGTTTCGCCGGTGATGCTCCAGCCGCCCCAGCTGCCGGTCACCCCCAGGCGTGCCATGAAGGGCATGACGAACATCCCCTGGCGCCACATCGGGTTGAGCACCGGATCGGAGGGATCGAAGATCGCAAGCTCGTAGAGAGCCATGGAGCCGGCCCAGCCGGCGACCAGGGCGGTGTGCATGAGGTGCACGGCCAGCAGGCGCCCGGGGTCGTTGATGACCACGGTGTGCACCCGGTACCAGGGCAATCCCATGGGGGCTTCGTTCTGGGGTGGGTGGGGCGATCGTAAGGGCGAGCCGCCCTGCCCGGAGCGGCAGGTTACGGAGCGCAACGGCTCTCTTCAGAATGTGGGCAGCTGACCCCGGCCGATGCCAGTGATCCGTTTTCTGCGGGAGAACCGCGATGTGGAGTGCTACCCCGGCGAGAATCTGCGCACGGTGGCCCTGCGCGAGGGGATCGGGCTCTACGGCCTCAAGGGAATCCTGGGCAACTGCGGTGGCTGCGGCCAGTGCATCACCTGCTTCGTGGAGATTCCCGAGGGCACCCCGGCGAACGTCCTGAGCGGCCGCACCGCCGTGGAGGATCTCAAGCTCCGCCGCCGCCCCGGCAGCTGGCGTCTCGCCTGCCAGGCCCTGGTGCAGCAGTCGCTGGTGGTGATCACCCGCCCCCAGCTGGGGATGGCAGACCGGGAGGCCCAGCTGGGGGCAGCTCTGGCGGCTCCCCTGCCCGCCGGACCGACCGTCTGGCCGGAGGAGGCTGCCGCTGACGAGGCCCCGGAGGAGGATCGGCAGGAGTCCGCAGGCCGGGCTGCCGCCGGTCCTGCCGAAGATGCGTCGGGCAACCCCGCTACGAGCGATGAACGCGCCTGAGGGCAGTTGGTTTGCCGGTGATACCCTCCAGATCGCCCTCCCGATCAGCCCACCATGGAAACCAACGATCTCGGCTTTGTCGCCAGCCTGATGTTCGTCCTGGTTCCCACCGTGTTCCTGCTCGTGCTCTACATCCAGACCAGCAGCAGACAGGGAGGCTGAGGTTCTGCCGCACCATGGCGCGGCGCAACTCAGCGGCGCCCTTCCGGTTCCCGTACGAGCAGGACCGGGGCCGGTGCATGCACACGGATGTAATCGCTCACCGAGCTGCCGAGCAGGCGATCGAGATCCACCAGCGCCTTGGCCACCACCGGTCGCCGGTCCTGGGAGGCGATCACGAGCAGGTCGGCACTGAACTCCTCGGCAGCCTGGCAGACAGTGCGCCCGATGTCGGCTCCGGTTCTGTGCACCGGCTCCATGGTCACGCCGTAGGCGCGGGCCTGCTGAACGGCCTTCTCCAGCACCTCGTCGGCCGGAGACTTGCCGCCACGCGATGGGGTGATGTCCTGTCGGGTCACATGCACGCCGGTGAGCGTGCCGCCGGGAATCTCCCGCACCAGCTCCGCCGCCAGTTTGATGGCGTCATCGCCAACCCCGGTGCCGTCCACGGTCACCATCACCCGGTTGATGTGGCGTACGTAGAGGTCATCGCGCACCAGCAGCATCGGCCGGGTCGAGAGCTGGAAGACGTACTGGCTGGCGCTGTTGCCGAGGATCGACTGCAGCCGGTTGAGACCGCGTGAGCCCATCACGATCAGGTCGGCGTCGAGTTCGTCGGCCACCCGCAGCACGGTCTGCTTGGTGTCCCCCTGGCGGATGATCGTGTTCA
>CAZVPB010000331.1:0-1718 GCA_964628165.1 uncultured Cyanobium sp. | reverse complement strand
GTGCGCAAGGCCCGCGGCCGCCGCCACATCCTCAACCTCGGCCACGGCATCCTGCCCGGCACGCCGGAGGAGAACGCCCGGGTGTTCTTCGAGGCCGGCAAGGCGGTGAACGAGCTGCTGGGGGCGGCCGTTTGAGCGGAGAGGCCGCAGCAGCGCCCCGGCGGATCCTGATCACCGGCGCCAGTGGCTGCGTGGGCCAGTACATCGCCCACCACCTGTACCACCGCAGCGACGCGGAACTCCTGCTTCTGCTGCGGGATCCCGCCAAGCTGAAGGCCGTGGATCCGGAGGATCCCCGCATCACCCTGCTGGTGGGCGACCTGCGGGATCTCGCGCCCCACGCCGAGGCCATCGCCAGCGCCCACCGCGTCATCCACACCGCCACCGCCTGGGGCGATCCCGAGCGGGCCCGGCAGGTGAACGTGGTGGCGGTGAAGGATCTGCTGCGCCGGCTGGACCCGCAGCGGCTGGAGCAGATCCTCTACTTCTCCACCGCCAGCATCCTCGACCGGCGGCTCGAGCCCCTGCCGGAGGCGATGGACTTCGGCACCGAGTACATCCAGACCAAGGCCCAGTGCCTGCGGGATCTGGAGAGCCACCCGCTGGCGGAGCGGATCGTGGCGGTGTTCCCCACCCTCGTCTTCGGCGGCCGGATCGACGGCGGCGGCCTCTTCCCCACCAGCTACCTCACCGCCGGCCTGAAGGAGGCGGCCCGCTGGCTCTGGCTGGCCCGCTGGCTGCGGGTGGACGCCAGCTTCCACTTCATCCATGCCGCCGACATCGCCACCGTCTGCGCCCACCTCGCCACCACCCCCCACACGCCGAACCCGGAGCCGGGGCAGGGGGCTTTGCGCCGCCTCGTGCTGGGCCAGCCGGCGGTGACGGTGAACGACACGGTGCGGCGTCTGTGCCGCTGGCGCCATGGCTGGCTGCCGCCGGTGGGACTGCCCCTGCGGGGGTGGCTGATCGAGGGGCTGATCCGGCTGCTGCGGCTCGATCTGAACGCCTGGGACCGCTTCTCGATCCGACAGCGCCATTTCGTGCACGATCCGGTGAGCCCGCCGGAGCGGTTCGGGCGGGTGAGCCACGCCCCCAGCCTCGAGGCGGTGTTCGAGGACGCCGGCCTTCCCCGGCGGGGACGCCTGCCGGTCTGAGAACTTGCAACGGAAATGTTGCAAATGTTCCGTGCCGCGGGATCACCGGTCACCCCCGACTCCTAGCTTTGGCGCCGATACGCGTGCCTTCGCCCTCTTCCATGCGTCCTCTTCTTTCCCTGATCGCTTTCTGCCTGGCGCTGGTGCTGGGTGCCGCACCGAGCTTCGCCGCCGACCTCGCCCACGGCGCCCAGGTGTTCTCGGCCAACTGCGCCGCCTGCCACATGGGCGGCGGCAACGTGGTGAACGCCGAGCGCACCCTCAAGGCCGAAGCCCTCGAGGCCTACCTGGAGAACTACACCGCGGATCACTTCGCCGCCATCGCCACCCAGGTCACCAACGGCAAGAACGCGATGCCCGCCTTCCTCGGCAAGCTCAGCGAGACCGACATCGAGGACGTGGCCGCCTACGTGGAGGACATGGCCTCCAAGGGCTGGGCCTGATCCGGCCGCTCCCTCCTCACCGCCAACGCCATCCGATCCAGGGCCCCGTCAGCGCCGGGGCCTTTTTTCATGGGCATTCCGCGCTTTATGGGCTTTCCTTGCGGGTTCCGCCGGGCCGCCC
>CAZVPB010000330.1:0-1745 GCA_964628165.1 uncultured Cyanobium sp. | reverse complement strand
ACTCCCAGATCTCGGCGTAGCGCTTCGGCTCGTCGCGGTGCAGCTGCTTGAGGCGGTCGGCCACCTTCTTGGCCACGAAACCGCCGATCGAGCGCACCCGCCGGTCGGTCTGCAGCGCCGAGCGGCTCACGTTCAGGGGGATGTCGGGCGAGTCGATCACGCCCCGCAGGGGCAGCAGGTAGCGGGGCACCACCTCCTTGATCGAGTCGCTCACGAACACGTTGTTGCAGTAGAGCCGGATCTCACCCTTCTCCCAGTCGGCCCGGCCCGTGGATTTGGGGAAATACAGAATTCCCTGCAGATTGTAGGGATAGTCGGTGCTCAGGTGCACCCAGAGCAGCGGATCGCCCTGGAAGGGATAGAGGTAGCGGTAGAGCTCGATGTAGTCGTTTTCGCTCAGCTCCCGCGGACTGGCGCGCCACGGTGCTTCCCGCTTGTTCACAGTTTCGCCTTCCAGCTGCACAGGCACCGGCAGGAAGTCGCAGTAGGTGGTGATCAGGGTGCGGATGCGGGATGGCTCGAGGTACTCGAGCTCCTCCTCCATCAGGTGCAGGATCACATCGGTGCCGGGCTCGCTGCGCTCGGCGCTTTCGAGGCTGAAGCTGGGGGATCCGTCGCAGGTCCAGCGCACGGCCTCGCTGCCCTCGCGCGCCGAAAGGCTCACCAGCTCCACCTGGGAGGCCACCATGAAACTGGAGTAGAAGCCCAGGCCGAAGTGGCCGATGATGGCGTCGCTCTCGCTCTTGTATTTCTCGAGGAAGTCCTCGGCGCTGGAGAAGGCCACCTGATTGATGTAGCGCTTCACCTCGTCGGCGTTCATGCCGATGCCGTTGTCGGAGATGGTGAGCGTCTTGCTCTCACGGTCGATGCGGATCTGGATGCATCCTTCGGGCCCCTCACTGCAGTCGCCGGCCATGGCGGCCATGCGGCGCTTGCTGATGGCATCCACCCCGTTGCTCACCAGCTCCCGCAGGAACACCTCATGGCCGCTGTAGACGGCCTTCTTGATGATCGGGAAGATGTTCTCGGTGTGGATCTGAATCTGGCCCTTCTCTTCCAGCACCGGCATGGCGTCAGCGAAACGATCTGCCAGGCACCGTAGGCCTGAGCTCCCGCACGGCTCAATCGCCGCCAGGGAGGGGTGACCGAACCGCGGCTGCCTGCTCAGCCCGCCCGTTGCAGTTCCGGCCTCTCCTCGGGAAGGATGGCCCCTTCCACCGGGCACACCTGCAGACAGATGCCGCAGTCGATGCAGGTGTCGAAATCGATCCAGTAGAAGGGCGTCCCCTTGCTGTTGGCGCCCTCGCCGGGATGGATGCAGGCCACCGGGCAGGCATCCACGCAGTCGGCCACACCTTCACAGACGTTGGTGACGATCGTGTGGGCCATGGCCGTGAGGGGGACGGATTCGATCCTAGGCAGCGATCCAGGCGGCCCGGCAGCAGCCTCGCTCGGCCGCCAGCCGCTCGGCTTCCGCCTGGCTGGCCACCGGCCGGCCCAGCAGCTCGGCGCACTGCCCCTGGCCATGGAGTCGCTCCAGGGCGTCAAGAGCCTGCGCCAGATCCACCTCCGGGGGGTAGCTCACCAGCACCGGCGACGCCGCCGTCTCCGCTCCGGGCGGCAGGCCCACCAGCTCCCGCACCGCCTCCACGTCGAAGCCGAAGCCCATGCCCGCCGCCTCGGCAGGGTGGGCGCCGAAACGACCCACCAGGGCGTCGTAGCGCCCGCCGCTGGCGATCTCCACC
>CAZVPB010000329.1:0-1764 GCA_964628165.1 uncultured Cyanobium sp. | reverse complement strand
ATAATCCGGACAAATCATTTGCTACATACCCGGACAGTTTATTTGTTCTCTACAAACTCTGCATTTGTTCTTGACAAGATCGCTCAAATAAACCATCATCGCCCCCGCAAATGAAATTGAAACGGATCAGTAGCAAAATAGTCAGGTTGGTTTAGCGTCGCACCAGTCGATTTGTTTTTTGGCAACGGATAAAAATAAATAAAAGTTCGCAGCCCGCTATCTGCATCAATCTGCTATAATCTCACGGCTCGTCGCAACAGTCTGGTAACAGTAGATTGTTTCAAGCGCCCGTAGCTCAGTTGGATAGAGTACTTGGCTACGAACCAAGGGGTCGTGGGTTCGAATCCTGCCGGGCGCGCCAGTTTTCGGGTTATGAGTTAGGTTATAAAGGCAGGCCAAGTAGCTCAGTCGGTAGAGCAGAGGACTGAAAATCCTTGTGTCGGTGGTTCGATTCCGCCCTTGGCCACCAATAAAATCAAGCACTTACACAACATCGTGTTAAGTGCTTTTTTGTTTTAAAGTGGTTGCGTAGCCTCCGTGTAGACCTTTTTGATCAATTTCCAAACGGAGCAATGCATACGAAAACGAACACATTAAACATCGTTAAAAAGACAAACCCTATAGCATCAACACTTGTGCTACGGACGAACCTCGACGATACCATTATGCCTTGCCAGGCCACTAATGATTCGTCCAGCTGGATTACGTACCTGTAACACCTGTCCATCCGATGCGTCCGACAGCGCCAGACCTTCTGAACTGACGCTGAATCCATGCCCCATCACCGTCAGTTTTACATTCTGGCCTCTCAGAATAATAAAAGGCGCACGAACCATATTCTGTCGCATTGGTTGACCAGCTGTAATATTTACAGCTGCAATTTTTCCCACAGCTTGCGAATGCTCTGTGAAAACACCTTCCGGGAATTGCGTGAGATTAACCATTTGCAAGGATACATCATCGAATCCTATCGGCTGGTCACGCGCAATAGGCCGTACCACATAAAGCACATTAGTCATGATTCTGATTTCTGCCGGTACGTATATGGTCCAACCGTATTCACCGCCACACCGCACGCCTACAGAAGTTTTCCCCCACAACCGGTTACCTGGCGGTATAAAAGGTTCCAGATCGACGCATCTAGGTAACGTAATACGACTATCAATCTGACCCACCTCGACCTGCACAACCCCGCCGGAACTGCTGGCATGGCTATCAATAAAGTCTTTTACCGCATTTTGTATTAAAGAAACGTCCTGATATTGCGATAGCGAGCTTCCTGCTGATGAATTGAGAGAAGCACTCATAAGAAAAAAAAAGATAAGCCATTTTAATGATCTACTATGCATTATGATTTCCTGAAATACATACTGTTACAACAGCGATTGATAGTCAGAAACATCTTAAAGCCAAGGAACATCTCAAATCACTTAAGCAAAGGGCGATTTCCAGCTTTATTCTCAACTTCATGCATTCTGTGATTACCGTAGCATAGCTGACCATACGATTACTTTAACAGGCCTGTAGCACATCGGGCCATTTTCAGTGAGAATGGATATGATCAGCAAACTCGATAAAACCCTCAATTTTCACCATCAGGCTCTGGGACTTAGAGCAGCAAGACAAGAACTCCTTGCCAGCAATATTGCTAACTCGGATACACCAAATTTTAAAGCCAAGGATATTGATTTTTCGAGCGTGCTGCGCGAAATAATATCCCCGGCACCCCCAGCATCTACACTTAGAACGACTTCATCATCGCAT
>CAZVPB010000328.1:0-1774 GCA_964628165.1 uncultured Cyanobium sp. | reverse complement strand
AACGGAAGTCAAGGAAATTGAGGGCGGTGCGTTCTCCCGCCACCAGGGCCGCCGCCGGCCCCGCCAGCTCCACCAGCCGCTGCCCCGCCGTCACCGCCTGCCCGTCGTCCACCCGCCACCGCACCTCGACGGCGGGATCGAGCAGACGGAAGAGGGGCTCCAGCAGCGGCGCCCCGCAGAGCACCCCGTCCTGGCGGGCGATCCAGTGGGCCCGCCCGCGCCGGTCCCCCACCGCGGGCGCGCTGAGGTCGCCGCGGCCCAGATCCTCCAGCAGCCATTCCCGCAGCAGGGCCTCGAGCCGGAGCGGCGGCAGGCCCAGACAGGGAAGGGCGGAGGAACCGGCGGGCACGGCCACGGCGTCTCAGCTGGCGGGCTCGACCTCGAGCACCTCCGCCCCCGGCGGCAGGGGCGGCGGCACCGGCGGCGGACAGACCCGTTGACCCCAGTCGCAGGCCCCCAGGTGGTCCTTCTGCCAGCTGAGCGGAATCTCCAGCAGGTCGCGGGTGCCGGTGATGCCCAGCACCACGAACAGCACCCCGGCCAGCACGCTGGCACTGACGTGCAGCCGGCGCCAGCCCGGCTGCCGCTGGATCTCGGTGCGCGCCCCCAGCGAGAAGAGCATCAGCCCCACCACCCCGGCGCCGGCCCAGTAGTGGGACTGCCAGAAGGCGGCGGTGAGCGGGTCGTCGCTGAGGCGCCACACCTCCGGCTGGGATCCGAGGCCGAGCATGCCCACCCAGGTGAGCACCGCGAAGAGGAAGCGGTAGACCTCGCGGTGCACCCGCCAGAGGGCCGCCAGGGAGGCGAGGGTGCCGAGCAGCACGAGCAGCAGCAGGCCGGCGCGGCTCACGCCTCCCGCGAACTGGGCCGGGGGAGCCTTGGTGGCGATCACCACGGTGAGGGCCACCAGCACCAGCAGCACCACGCCGGCCGCCAGCCACTGGCCGAGGTCCTTGTGCTCGCGGCCGACGGAGGGGGGCAGCTTGGCCTGCTGCAGACGCCGCTGCCGGGTCTGCAGGCCCAGCCGCAGCACCATGCCGATGAGGGGGAAGATCACCACCACCGCCAGGGCGGGGTGGAGGATCCAGAGCCAGTCGACGGGCTGCATGGGAGGGGCCCGGAGGTCCCCCACAGGATGGCAGCAACGGCGGAGGAGTTCACTTTCCGATGCAGAAGCGGGCGAAGACCCTCTCCAGCACCGCCTCGCTGACCTCCTCGCCGGTGATCTCCCCGAGGCTGCGGACGGCGGCCCGCAGGTCGATCGTCCAGAAGTCCCAGGGGAGCTGCTGGTCCGCCGCCTCCATGGTGCGGTCGATGGCTTCGGCGGCGGCCGCCGCCAGGTCCCGCTGCCGCGCGTTCAGGGCCACCTGGATGCCCTGCAGGTCGCCGGCGCCGCAGAGGGCCAGCAGGTTCTGCACGAGTTCGTCCCGGCCGCTGCCGTCGAGGGCGCAGATCGCCACCTGCGCCTGCGCCGGCACCGCCGCGCCCGACGGCAGCCGGTCCCGCTTGTTTCCCACCACCAGCAGCGGCACGCCCGCCGGCACCAGGGCCCTCAGCTCCTCGTCGGCCACCGTCCACCCCTCTCCCACATCGAAGAGGAGCAGCACCACGTCGGCGGCGGCGAGGGCCGCGCGGCTGCGCTCGATGCCGAGCCGCTCCACCCGGTCGCGGGTGGGGCGGATGCCGGCGGTGTCGAGCAGGGTGAGGGGCACCCCCTCCAGCACCAGCTCGCTCTCCAGCAGGTCGCGGGTGGTGCCGGGCAGGTCGGTCACGA
>CAZVPB010000327.1:0-1776 GCA_964628165.1 uncultured Cyanobium sp. | reverse complement strand
TGAGCTTCGGCACCAGCTTCTACCGGCCGGAGGGCGGCGGCGATCCGATGCTCTACCAGCACTTCTTCTGGTTCTATTCCCACCCGGCGGTGTATGTGATGGTGCTGCCGGTGTTCGGCATCTTCTCGGAGCTGTTTCCGGTGTATGCCCGCAAGCCGCTGTTCGGGTATCACGTGGTGGCGATCGCCTCGTTCGCGATCACCTTCCTCAGCCTGATCGTGTGGGTGCACCACATGTTCTACAGCGGCACGCCGCAGTGGATGCGCAACCTGTTCATGGTCACCACCATGCTGATCGCCGTGCCCACCGGCATCAAGGTGTTCGCCTGGATTGCCACCCTCTGGCGCGGCCGGCTGCGGCTGAGCACGCCGATGCTGTTCTGCCTCGGCGGCCTGGTGAACTTCATCTTCGCCGGCATCACCGGCATCATGCTGGCCACCGTGCCGGTGGACATCCACGTGGGCAACACCTACTTCGTGGTGGGCCACTTCCATTACGTGATCTTCAACACGATCACCTTCGGCGTGTTCGCCGGCGTGTACCACTGGTTTCCTAAGTTCACCGGCCGGATGTATTACGAGGGGCTGGGCAAGCTGCACTTCGCCCTCACTTTCATTGGCAGTGCCCTCAATTTCTTGCCGATGCACTGGGCCGGCCTGATGGGCATGCCGCGCCGGGTGGCTTCCTACGACCCCGAATTTGCCCTGGCCAACGTGCTCGCCAGCCTTGGCGCCTTTCTGGTGGGGGTGGCCACCATTCCCTTCATCCTCAACATGGTGAGCTCCTGGGCCCGGGGCCCGAAGGCGCCGCCCAACCCCTGGCAGGCGATCGGCCTGGAGTGGCTGTTGCCCTCACCACCGCCGGCTGAAAACTTTGAAGAAGACGTTCCCACCGTGGTCAGCGGCCCCTACGGCTACGGCCTGGACCGGCCACTGGTGGAGAACGAGGCCCACTACATCGCCCGCTCGCTGGAGGCCTGATCCGATGAGCAGCACCCCCACGCTCAGCGGCACGTCCCCGCTTCCGCCCCCAGGCCCCCCGCAGGGCCAGGCCGCCGGCCATGGCCATGCCCACGGCGGCCACAACCTCACCGGCATGGTGATCTTCCTGCTGTCGGAGAGCATCATCTTTCTGGCCTTCTTCGCCGGCTATGCCGTGCTGAAGAGCTCATCTCCGGTGTGGCTGCCCGAGGGGGTGGAGGGCCTGGAGGTGCGCGAGCCGCTGATCAACACCGTGATCCTGGTGAGCAGCAGCTTCGTGGCCTATTTCGCCGAGCGGGCCCTGCGCCGCCACAACCTCTGGGGTTTCCGGGCACTCTGGGCGCTCACGATGGCGATGGGGGCCTATTTCGTGTTCGGTCAGGCGGTGGAATGGGCTGGCCTCCCCTTTTCCCTGCAGAGCGGCATCTACGGCGGCAGCTTCTACCTGCTCACCGGGTTTCACGGCCTGCACGTGATCACCGGCGTGCTGCTGATGGGGCTGATGCTGGTGCGTTCCTTCCGGCCGGGCAACTACGACAACGGCGACGCCGGCGTGACGATGGTATCGCTGTTCTGGCACTTCGTGGATGTGATCTGGATCATCCTCTTCGTGTTGATCTACGTGTGGCAGCGCTCATGAGGCGATCCCGATGATCCTCGACGACACTCTCTACGACGTGGTGGTGATCGGCAGCGGCGCTGCCGGTGGCACCCTGGCCGCTGAGCTGGCCGAGGCGGGGCGGCGGGTGCTGCTGCTGGAGCGGGGCGAGCGGCTGCCGCTGCCGGATCAGAACGT
>CAZVPB010000326.1:0-1778 GCA_964628165.1 uncultured Cyanobium sp. | reverse complement strand
GCCGCCTTGCCCGCCGCCGCGAACTTGGCGACGGCCCCCAGGGGCGTGGCCTTCGACTTCTGGCCGCCGGTGTTGGAGTACACCTCGGTGTCGAGCACCAGCACGTTCACGTCGCGGCCGCTGGCGAGCACGTGGTCGAGGCCGCCGTAGCCGATGTCGTAGGCCCAGCCGTCTCCCCCCACCAGCCACACGCTCCGCTTCACCAGCGCCCCGGCCAGATCAAGCAGCCGTGCCGCCGGTGAGGCGGGATCGTCCGCCCCGTTCAGATCCCGCAGCCGGCGGCACAGGTCCTCCACCCGCTGCCGCTGTTCGGCGATGCCGGCCTCCTCGGCCTGGTCGGCGGTGAGCAGGTCCTCCACCAGGGCCTCGGGGAGACCGTCCTCGCCACCCCGCAGCACCTGCAGCAGGTCGGCGGCCATGGCGCGTTTCTGGTCGATCGCCACCCGCATGCCGAAGCCGAACTCGGCGTTGTCCTCGAAGAGGGAGTTGCTCCAGGCCGGACCGCGGCCCTCGCCGTTGGCGCTCCAGGGGGTGGTGGGCAGGTTGCCGCCGTAGATCGAGGAGCAGCCGGTGGCGTTGGCCACCACCATGCGGTCGCCGAAGAGCTGGGTGGCGAGCTTGAGGTAGGGCGTCTCGCCGCAGCCGGCGCAGGCGCCGGAGAACTCGAAGAGGGGCTGCTGCAGCTGCTGCTGGCCGATCTTGTGCAGGTTCAGGCCCTGCCGCGGCACCTCCGGCAGCGAGAGGAAGAAGTCCCAATGGCCGCGGGCCTCCTCCCGCAGGGGCCGCTGGGGCGCCATGTTGAGGGCCTTGCGCTTCGGCTCGGTCCGGTCGCGGGCGGGGCACACCTCCACGCACAGGGTGCAGCCGGTGCAGTCCTCCGCCGCCACCTGGATCGTGAAGGCCTGATCGGCGAAGGCGTGATCCCGGGCCGGCGCCTGCCGGAAGCCCTCCGGGGCCGCCGCCAGCGCCTGCGGATCCACCACCTTGGCCCGGATGACGGCGTGGGGACACACCATCACGCACTTGCCGCACTGCACGCACAGGTCGCTCTCCCACACCGGCACCGCATCGGCGATGTTGCGCTTCTCCCAGCGGGCGGTGCCCACCGGCCAGGTGCCGTCGCAGGGGAGGGCGCTCACCGGCAGCGAGTCGCCGCGCCGCTCGAGCATCGGGCCGATCACCTCCCGCACGAAGTCCGGCGCCGCCGCCAGCCGCCCGGCGGTGGAGGGAGTGTCGGCCGACGCCGCGGCCGGCTGCTCACCCAGGGCCGACCAGTCGAGCGGCAGCAGATGGTCGAGGGCGGCATCGAGGGCCTTCAGGTTCATCGCCACCACCGCCTCCCCCTTGCGGCCGTAGGTCTTCCGGATGGATTCGCGGATCCTGCCGATCGCCTCCTCCCGCGGCAGCACGCCGCTCACGGCGAAGAAGCAGGCCTGCATCACCGTGTTGATGTGGGGGCCCATGCCGGCCTCCCGCGCCACCTTCGTGGCGTTGATCACCCACACCTGCAGCTGCCGCTCCCGGATCCGCTCCCGCATCGCCGCCGGCATGCGCCGCCAGCTCTCCTCCGGCTCGAAGGGGCTGTTGAGCAGGAGGGTGCCGCCGGTCTCGATCCCCTCGAGCAGGTCGAACCGGTCGAGGAAATCCCACTGGTGGCAGGCCACCAGCGTGGGCCGCTGGATCAGGTAGGTGGAGCGGATCGGCCGCGGCCCGAAGCGCAGGTGCGACACCGTGACCGAGCCGGATTTCTTCGAGTCGTAGACGAAGTAGCCCTGGGC
>CAZVPB010000325.1:0-1778 GCA_964628165.1 uncultured Cyanobium sp. | reverse complement strand
ACATCGCGGCGCACCAGGCGGCTCTTCACCCGCAGCGGCACGATCAGGGCGCTGATGCCGAGCACCACAAGCACGTTGAAGATGTTGCTGCCCACGATGTTGCTCACCGCCAGGTCATCGGCGCCGGCGATTCCGAGATTCCCCTGGATCGTGGAGATCAGGCTCACGAACAGCTCCGGAGCGCTGGTACCCAGCGACACCACCGTGAGGCCGATCACGATCTGTGGGATGCCGAGCAGGAGTGAGAGGGCCACCGAGCCCGCCACGAACAATTCGCCGCCACCGAAGAGCAGGGCGATACCCAGCACCATCTGCAGGGCACTGAGCAGGGAGCCGGACACAACGGTTCCTCGAAGGCTGGCAGGATTCTGGCCGACGACTGGCTCAGCCCCTGTCGATTTCGGCTGTCCGTTTCAGCGGCTGCCCACCGGAAGTCGTTGGCAGGCCCGCACCATGCCCAGCACGGTGGTGCCGCCCACAACGGGCACCGAGACCCAAGCAGGAGAGGGTTCCGACTTCCGGCGTCACGGCTGTCATCCGAGAGAGGTAAAGAACATCCGCCTGGTCAGAAATGAACGTCCCTCTCGTCGCTCACCGATCTGGATGAGCGGATGGTGCCGTACATCTTCGTCCGGAGAATCGGGTGGATGCCCAGATCGACGAGCAACCGCAGGTGTGGAGGGGGAGTTCAGCCCGGCAGGATCACCCGGTCGATCACGTGCACCACGCCGTTGTCGCACACGATGTCGGCGCTCACCACGGTGGCGTTCTTCACCTCGAAGGGTTCGGAGCGGCGGATGTCCACCGGCGCCCCCTCGAGGCTCTCCCAGCTGGGGCGCTCCACCAGCTCGCTGCGCTGACGGGCGCCGGCGAGCACGTGGAACTTGAGGATGCGGGCCAGCTGGGGAGGATTGTCCACCAGGGTCTGCACGCAACCCGGGGGCAGCGCCGCGAAGGCGTCGTCCACCGGGGCGAAGACGGTGAAGGGGCCGGGACTCTCCAGGGCACCGGTGAGGCCCGCCACCTCGACGGCGGTGAGCAGGGTGCCGAAACAGCCGGCGCCCTTGGCGGTCTCGATGATGTTGGCCATGGTGAAAGAGAGGAAGAGGGGATCAGCGGTAGTCCTGGGTCTGGATCTGGGGAAGCCGCGCCTCAGGCCGCAGGAAACGGTCCATCTGGGCCTCGAAGAAGCGGCGGTTCGCCATCAGGTGCTCGGGGTCGGTGTCGTCGAGCGGGTAGAGCAGCGCACACCGCAGTGCCTGGATCACGGCGGAGGTCACGTTGTACATGGAGCGCTGGAAGGTGATGCCCAGCTGGATCAGCTGGTCCTCCTCGCCGCGACGGTGGTTCTTGTAGAGCTCCACCAGATAGGGGGGCAGGAAATGGAGCATGTCCTGCATCAGGAGAGTCGGCGGGATGCCGGCCGAACCCACCGGGAAGACATCCGCGTAGAGGATGCCGTAGTGGAAATCCGCCTGATCGGCGGGCACCTGGTAGGCCTGGGCGTTGTAGCTCTTGGTGCCGCGGAAGGGGGCGGTGCGGTAGAAGACCGCCTCCACGTAGGGAAGGGCCGCTTCATAGAGCCAGGTGAAGCCCTCGCTCTTGGGAATGATCTCGTAACACTCCCCGCGGATGTGGACGTGGTGGTAGATGGGACGGCCCGCCACGGCGAAGATGCCGTTGACGAGGAAGTTCATCGCATCCGGCACCCCCTTGAAACCGCCTTCGTCGTAGATGTCGCTCATCTCGAAGAAGACCGGCGCCATCACCTCCCAGAA
>CAZVPB010000324.1:0-1785 GCA_964628165.1 uncultured Cyanobium sp. | reverse complement strand
ATATGATCCAAAGCGATTCGGTAAATAGTCAAGACCGTCATTGAAACCCCGCAAAGGCGGAAGACGGACAAAAACAAGCAGAGAAAACTAAACCTGCTTGCGCACATTAACAAAGCAAGTCGCGAAAAATGCCAGACTGGAAACATCCCAGAACAGGTCGTTATGGGCAGGCTGGCGCCTGCATGAAAAGCGGAAAAGGCAGGTCAGGCCTTCCTAGCCTGAAACGGCTGGTTGGTCGCCAGTAGATGAACCACCAGTCGGATCAGCTTGCGAGCGGTAAGCACCATAGCCCGTTTGTGGCGATGCTTGCGGGCCTCATTGTATTTTTTCTGGAAGAAGGCGGCATATTCCCGGTCACACCTCTGGACCGAGAGGGCAGCTTCACAGAAGTAGTAGCGCAGATAGGCATTTCCCCTGCGCGAGAGCGGTGTTTCTTCAGCCTGGAAATCAGCCGAGCCGGATTGACGCCAACGAAGACCGGCGTACTTAGCAACCTTGTCCTGATCGTAGTCAAAGCGTTCGGCATGGCCGATCTCGGCGATGATACCTGCCGAGAGCACTGGCCCGAAACCGGGGATGGTGTCCAGGGTGTGGGGGATGGCTTGCATGGCTTCTGCGATAGCAGCATCCACCCGCTTTTGCTGCTCTTCCAAGGTGGCGATGTGTTTGAGGCTCAAGTTGAGGATGAGGTTGACTGGTTCTTGGAGCGCTTCAGGCAAGAGATAGGAGTCGCGCGCCAGGCGTTGCAGTTTACGAGCATTATTATCTGGGTCAGGGAAGCGGCGCTTGCCATGCCGATCAATGAACTCAACCAGTTCTTCGAAAGGCAGAGTAGCAACCTCTTCGATCGAAGCGAATTCCTGCAAGACCGCCCGGCTGGCGGCCCCAAACAGGTTGGAGAAGGCTCTGCGGTCGTCACGTGAGTACTCGCTGGCCTTGAGATACAACATGGCCGTGCAGTAGGCTTTCTCCCGCGCCAGATTGTGGACGACGTGGTAGCGGTGACGGGTTAGAAAGCGCAGAGACAGATAGCTCTCTTCGCAGCTAAAAGGCTTGGGAATGTCCCGCCCCCACCTCAGCCGGTCGGCGATGACGAATGCGTCAATCGGGTCGCTCTTATCCATGTCCACATAGCTCTTCTTGAATTGAGTCGTGAGACGAGGATTGAGCGCAAACAACTCGACTGGCCAGGCCTGGAGCAGTTCGTCTTGCTGCAAAGTCTGGAAGAAGTGAAACCAGTACCAGCCAGTGGCTTCTGCTGCCAAACGCAGCTCGGTGAATTCTTCGCTGTCCATCACTTCGCTGACTTGCTCGATAAATCGTTGTGTCCCTGGACGATTATTGTCCAGGGTGAACCGGGGTCGTTGTTCCACACCGTTTTGATCCATCAAGCAGTACGTGTTGCTCTTGCGGTGCGTATCAACGCCCACGATCAGTGTCTTGGTCATAATTCTACCTCCTGAACCGTGGGATCGGCCCTGGGAGAGATGGATCTCTGACCCTGGTGAGTTGCAGCCTCGTGGTCAATGAGCACTCAGCCGCCAGTGGAGGCTACCTCGGCTCTACTGCGCCGAGCAACCGGCAACGACTGTGAAAGATTCGGGTGAGCATTTTCTCACCAGGCCGAGAGTACGCAAGCTTTTGAAGCATTCGCATGCAAGGAGACATAGCATCTCTCTCCCTGAGCCAGCTCTCAGGATGCCAGAAATCCAATCTGTTTTCAAGTGGCGGCAAGCTGGTGCCCCACACCACATATCATACGAGGAGGCAAACGATGAAAAAGGA
>CAZVPB010000323.1:0-1801 GCA_964628165.1 uncultured Cyanobium sp. | reverse complement strand
GGCCTCCACCCCGAGGGGATCATGAGCCACGCCCGCAGCCTGATGGGCTGAGCGGCGGCCAACCCCGCGGGGGGCTCAGAGCAGATGGGGAAGCTCCAAGGCAGCGGCGATCAGTCCGGCCAGAAGGCCGACTCTGCCGGTTCGCAGCAGAAGCCGGCTGACCACGGCGGATCCAGGGGGGATCATCGCTGCACCTCCGGCGGGAGCGGGCTGACCTCTTCGATCGGCACCCCGAAGGTGGAGGAGCGGCGGTCGTCCAGGGGCCAGCGCCGCACCCACACGCAGTCGGCGAAATCATCCACGTTCACCACCTGATAGGTGGCGCGGGAACGGTCGGCGAGAGCGACGAGGGAGCCGGGGGAGATATTCATGGCAGGTACCTGATTGCAGCCATCAAACTCCAGCCTCCGCAACAAATCTCAACAGATGGTTGAACGCTGACCTGGAGAGCCCTCCACGGGCCCTGCAACCGCACGATCAGGCAGCGGATCTGGCGGCCCCCAGGACGTGGTCGTCGATGGTGGCCAGGACGCTGCCCTGGCTGCTGGTGGGGCTGGATCACTTGATCTGGTTCACCGCAGCTCTGGCCTTGCTCAGGATCGATCCCTTCAGCGGCACATAGCCGAGATCATCCGCCAGGTTCTGGGCCGCGGGGCTCAGGAGATGGGACATCGCCGTGCGGATGGTGGCCGCCTTGGCGCCGTTGCCGTTCCTGTAGGCCAGAACCCAGGTGAGGGTCGAGATGGGGTAGCTGTCGACCCCGCCGGGGTTGGGATCGGTGCCGGCCAGGTTGCCGTCCAGCCTGATGTTGTTGAGTGCCGCCGCGCCGCTCTTGAGGTTCGGCCTGACGAAGCGACCGGCCTTGTTGCCCACCGCGGCTGCCCGCAGGTTGCCCTTCACGAAGGCCTGATTCACATAGCCGATCGCACCCGGCGTGTTGGCGAGTACCCCGGCGACGCCTTCGTTGCCCTTGCCGCCGACACCCACCGGCCAGTTCACGCTCTTGCCCGCCCCCACCCTGCTCTTCCACTCGGGGGAGAAGGCCGCGAGGGAGCTGGTGAAGGCGAAGGTGGTGCCGGAGCCGTCCGAGCGGTGCACCACCCGGAGCGGGCCCCTGCCGCACTTGAGCTGTTCCCAGGTCTTGATCTTGCCCAGAAAGACGTCGACGAGCTGCCTCTGGGTGAGGCGGAGGTTGGCGCAATCCGATTTGTTGTAGGCGACTGCCACCGTGCCGCCCACAGCGGGGAACTGCACGACACCACGCTTCACCTTGGCACGGTCGGCGGACGAGATCGGTTCGTCGGTGGCGCCGAAGTCGACGGTGCCGGCGAGGAACTGCCGCACGCCCGCGCCCGATCCGACGGACTGGTAGTTCACCCTGACTCCCCGGGAAGCCAGACCCGAAAAGGCCCGCACATAGAAGGGAGCGGGGAAGGAGGCACCGGCACCGTTGATGGCGGTCTGGGCCGAGGCGGTCACCCCGGAACCCAGGGCCGCGATCGCACAAATGACAAGAGCCTTCGTGGCGAAGGGCTTCATCGGTCGAGAACGGTTCGATGTAGTCCTAGGAATCACCCTGCCGGGCAAAGTTATGGACGCACTAACGTTTGTTCAAGAAAACGTTTCTTCGGATCGTGCGGCTGACCCATTCCACCCGGAGCCCTGGGAGCGATGCACCGCTGCGGCCCGCCGTGGCCCTGCCCCTGGCCTGCGGGGCCGTCTTCCTGCGGAAAGGTCGGCGAACCCGGATCATTTTTCTCGGTTCTTAAAGCTGGCCCGAGCGGATCACCACTAGGTTGCC
>CAZVPB010000322.1:0-1802 GCA_964628165.1 uncultured Cyanobium sp. | reverse complement strand
TCTGCTGGTCGGAGGGGGTGCCCAGGGCCACCACGTTGCAGCCGCGGGGGTTGAGGGGCTCGGTGATGCGCTTGATCGTGCCGCCCTTGCCGGCCGCGTCCCTTCCCTCGAAGAGGATGATCAGCCGGTAGCCCACGTGCTTGATCCAGTACTGCATCTTCACCAGTTCCACCTGGAGCCGGGCCAGCTCCTGCTCGTAGAACTTGCGGTTGAGCTTCGGGGGCCGCCCCTCGGAATGGGAGGAGAAGTCGTCGAGGATCGGTGACGGCGTGTAGAGATCGCTGCCGTTCGGATGCCCCCCGCCGTGGCCGTCGGGGTGGCCGGTGGCGCCCTTCTTCCCTTTTTTCGTTTTCTTTTTGTCCTTGTTCCCCATCGACAGGCGGCGGCGAAGGCGGCCGCCCCAGTGTGGAGGGCCTGCGCCGGGGGGTCAGCCCATGGCGAACGGTGCCGTGGCCCACTGGGCGATCAGCTGCTCGTGGCGGACGAGCTGGTAACGGGTGCGTTCGGTGGGGTGATGCCGGTACTGCTCGCGGAGAGCCTGCAGGCGGACTTCGAGGGCGGTGCGGACGGGATGGTTCTCGTTCACGGTTCCTCTGGGGCGAACCTTCAAACCTTAAGCAAAGCTGAAGGGGTAGCTTTCGCTACTTCAACAAAGTTCATCGCTTCCTCTGAAGCGGTGTAGCGAGTTTGACAAACGTACCGGGTGAACGAGGGCACGATCAAGCGGCGGAAACGGTTTCTAGGGTTCCGGACGCCTGCCCTCGGCGGGTGTCGCCTGGTCCAAGAGAAGCCCGCCGGCCCTGCCGGCTGCACGGAGGGACAAAAGCCCGGGAGACCGCCTCGCCACCGTCCCCTTCCGTGTGCCATGGCCAGCCCGGGTCCCGCCGATCCCTCCGCAGCCTTCGACCGCCGTTCCGGCACTCAGGGTGAGCAGGCCCTCGAGCGCGAGCACGTCCTGCCCCTGAGCGGCTGGGAGCGGGAGGTGCAACGGGGCCACAGCCATGGCCTCGAGGCCGCCGAGAGCATCGTCGACCGGCGGATCTCCACCTTCTCCCGCGGCGAGCTGCCCCATTTCGCCGGCATCAACACCTTCCTCAAGGCCCCCTACCTGGAGGACGTGCACCAGGTGGGCGACTACGACGTCGCCGTCCTCGGCGTGCCCCACGACAGCGGCACCACCTACCGGCCGGGCACCCGCTTCGGGCCCCAGGGCATCCGCCGCATCTCCGCCCTCTACACCCCCTACAACTTCGAGATGGGGGTGGACCTGCGGGAGCAGATCCGCCTCTGCGACGTGGGGGACATCTTCACGATTCCGGCCAACAACGAGAAATCCTTCGACCAGATCTCCAAGGGCGTCGCCCACGTGTTCGCCAGCGGCGCCTTCCCGATCATCCTCGGCGGCGACCATTCGATCGGCTTCCCGACCGTGCGGGGCCTCTGCCGCCACCTGGGGGACAGGCGGATGGGGATCATCCATTTCGACCGCCACGTCGACACCCAGGAGACCGACCTCGACGAGCGGATGCACACCTGCCCGTGGTTCCACGCCACCAACATGGCCAACGCGCCGGCCCGCAATCTGGTGCAGCTGGGCATCGGCGGCTGGCAGGTGCCCCGCGAGGGGGTGAAGGTGTGCCGCGAGCGCAGCACCAACGTGCTCACCGTCACCGACATCTGCGACATGGGCCTGGAGGCGGCGGCGGCCTTCGCCATCGAACGGGCCACCGACGGCACCGACTGCGTCTACATCTCCTTCGACATCGACTGCATCGACGCCGGCTTCGTGCCCGGCACCGGCT
>CAZVPB010000321.1:0-1803 GCA_964628165.1 uncultured Cyanobium sp. | reverse complement strand
GCCTGGCCCTCAACCTGCGTGCCTACGACTTCGTGTCGCAGGAGATCCGCGCCGCCGAGGACCCCGAGTTCGAGACCTTCTACACGAAGAACATCCTTCTCAACGAAGGCATCCGGGCCTGGATGGCACCGGCCGACCAGCCGCACGAAAACTTCGTCTTCCCTGAAGAGGTCCTGCCCCGCGGTAACGCTCTCTGATCGACGGCCATCATCCGAGCCGGCGGCTGCCCCGGTCTGCGCCCTCCCCGGAGGGCGCCTTTTTGTGTCGGCTTGCGGTGGCGACCGTTTCCTCAGGCCTGGCCGCCGCCGCTCCCGGCCACCCGGCTCCAGAACGAGCGCTCAGCCGCCTGCTGGCGGGCGTTGGCTTCGCGCAGAAAGGGAGCCAGGCCGGCGAGGTTGAGCAGCCCGTGGTTGAGCGTTGACAGCGGCCAGCGCAGGGGCCGCTCGAAATCCACAAACAGCACCACCCGGTAGCCGTCGGTGTCGTTCCACACCTGGTGGTTGTAGGTGTCATCGAACACCAGGCAGTGTCCCTCCTCCCAGGTGTGGACCTCATCGGCGATCCGGATGCGGCACTGGTCGGCCGGTTCCGGCACCACCAGGGCCAGGTGCAGGCGCAGCACCCCGGCCCAGGCGCCCCGGTGGGGCGGGATGTGCTTGCGGGGGGAGAGGATCGAGAAGAAGGCGGTGGTGCAGCCGGGGATGGCGTCCAGCACGCGCAGGGTCTCCGGGCAGCGGCGGGCGTTCTCACTGCAGTCCATGCCCACGCCCTTGAGGAAGAAGGTCTTCCAGTCGTCGTCCTTCTGGATCGAGCTCACCTCCCGCAGGATGTCCTGAAAGTTGGGCATGGCGGCACGGTGCTCCATCAGCGTGTCCAGCTCCCCACGCACCCGCCGCCAGTCGGCCTCGACGCGTCCGACCCAGGGGAACTGATCGCGTGTGTACACCGGCCGGTCGGGATGGATCGAAAACCAGCAGAGGATCCGCTCCAGGCCGCCATGGATCGCACGCCGCAGCCTGGCCTTGCGGGATCGCGCCGCAAAGGTCCAGTGCCGCCGGCGCGGCGAGGGCGTGCGGGTGGGCTGGAGCCCCTGGGACAAGGCCATCGGATGCTGCGGGAGGCCCGCACGGCGCACAGCCGACCCTAGGCAGCGTGCCTCCCGGCCCTCGCGCCGCGCCGGGCAGCCCTCCTAGGATCAACTGGTCCCGTCAGCAGTGGCGTGGCCGCAGCTTCAGGAACTCCGTTCCAGGCCACGGCCGAAGGCGTCACCGGCTGGCCCAATCCCCACAGGAGGAGGTGCCCGTGAGTTCCAGTTGTTTCACCAAGGGTCTGCTGATCGCGGAGAACGCCGGCTGATTACGGCGCCTCAACCCTGATCAAACGGTTCCGCGGCCGATGCGGACCCGGCGAGAGCCCCCGGCGTCCCCTCAGGGATTCCGGGGGCATCGTTCTATCTGCGTTCTGGCTTCCTCTCAGCTCTTGAGCTGTCGGGTCCAAGCCTGGTGCGGCCATTGTGCCCTCTGTCACAGGGGGGGGTGGCGACCAGCCGGGCAAGGCCGCAAACTGTGGACGGCGCATTGCGCCTCTTGTGTGAGGAACACCCCATGAAACTCTTCCAGCAACTGCTGGTTGCTCCCGCAGCGCTCGGTCTGCTGGCCCCCATGGCCGCCACCGCTGCCGAGGTCAACCTGGACGGCGTCAACCAGTACGCCTCCGAGGAGCAAGTCACCAGCATCTCCCAGTTCTCTGACGTGCGGCCCACCGACTGGGCCTACCAGGCGCTCTCCAACCTGATCGAGCGCT
>CAZVPB010000320.1:0-1806 GCA_964628165.1 uncultured Cyanobium sp. | reverse complement strand
GCACCGGTGTAGAGGGCCCGCACCTGCACCGTGGGCGGTGCGATGTCGGGCAGGTTCTCCACCGGCAGAATGGGAATGCAGATGAGCCCCACGATCACGATGAGCAGACTGCACACCGTGGTGAGAACGGGCCGGGTGATGAAATTGTTGGAAGGAGACATCCGGTTCCGCCCTCAGTTCGGCTTCACCGGCGAGCCATGGCTCAGGCGCAGCAGATTGGAGGTGATCACCCGCCTGTTGTCGGCCAAACCCGAGAGCACGGGGTAGCGGTTCTGCTGGAGGGGGCCCAGCTTCACCGGCGTCTGGAGGGCGAAACGGGTCTCGGGGTTCTTCTCGCTCAGGCTCTGCAGTGCATCCAGCCGCTCCTTGGGCAGCTGGCCGGGATTGGCCCGCAGTTCCGCCAGGGAACCCACGGCGAACACGAAGCTCTGGCCGGAGGACTGGGTGACGGCCTCGAAGGGCACCGAGGGCTGCTCCCTGGTGTCGAAGATGAGGGTGGAGCGCAGCCGCAGACCGTTGCGCAGGGTGCCGTCCGGGTTGGGCACCTCCGCCTTGACCAGCAGCCCCTGGGTACCGGCGGCCACGTTGGGATCCACGAAATCGACGCTGCCGCGGGCGATCGTGCCGGAGCCGTCGGGCGCCGTGAGCAGCACCGTCTGGCCGCGGCGCACCTTGGAGGAATGGACGGCCGGCACTTCGATCCGGGCCAGCAGCCGGTCGTTGCGGATGATCTTGGTGAAGGGATCCCCCTCCCGGATCACGTCTCCCTCCCGCACCACCAGATCGCTCACCACGCCGTCGACGGGGGCAGCGAGGTTGCTGAAGCCGAGCGTCGCCTCCAGGCTGAGCACATTCTCCCGGGCCTGGAGACACGAGGCGCGGGTCGCATCCCGCTGCAGTTCGCTGGCGGCCCCCTGCCGTGCCAGCCAGGAAAACCGCTGGTAATTGAGGCATTTCTCTTCCCGGTCCGCCCGGGCTGAGGCCAGGGCCGCCCGCTGCTGGGTCTGGTCGAGCACCATCAGCGGCTGACCGCGGCGCACCCTCTGGCCCTCCTGCACCAGCAGCTTCTCGATGCGGCCGCCCGCCCGGGCGGCGAGGGAGACCTGCTGGAGGGATTCGAGCGTGCTGATCGTGTCGAGCCGATCGTCGAAGCGGAAGGGTTCCACCGGCGCGGTCTCCACACTGAGAATTGGCGCCTGTGCCTTGTCCCCGCCGCCGCAGCCGGCGATCAGCTGGGCGCCGACCGCCGTCGCCAGCAGGGCGTGGGGAAGACGGGGAATGCTCACGAGGGCCCGCTCGGCGGACGGAGGATGGGAGGCACGACCGTGGAATCCAGCCGGCCCATGGTGATGGAGTGTCGGGTCAATTTCAACCCGTGGCGATGAGCGAAGATCTCTTCACCCACCGTGGTGAACGGGAGCGGCAGAAGATCGCCCCCCTGGCCGACCGGATGCGTCCCCGCACCCTGGAGGAATTCGTGGGGCAGGAGGCCATCCTGGGGCCGGGCCGGCTGCTGCGCCGGGCCATCGCCGCCGACCGGGTGGGCAACCTCATTCTCCACGGCCCCCCCGGCACCGGAAAGACGACCCTCGCGCGGATCATCGCCCACCGCACCCGGGCCCATTTCGCCAGCCTCAATGCCGTCCTGGCGGGGGTGAAGGAGCTGCGGGCGGAGGTGGAGGCCGCCCGCCAGCGGCTGGAGCGGCATGGGCTGCGCTCGATTCTCTTCATCGACGAGGTGCACCGCTTCAACACCGCCCAGCAGGACGCCCTGCTCCCCTGGGTGGAGAACGGCACCCTCACCCT
>CAZVPB010000319.1:0-1822 GCA_964628165.1 uncultured Cyanobium sp. | reverse complement strand
TCCGTCCCTCCTTCTACACCCTGCACACCTACTACTTCGCCGACGCCCACATCGCTAACCGCGGTCTGCAGCAGGCCAGCTACATCAGCCCGATGCGCGATGCCATCGACGCCGGACTGCGCCCCACGAACCACACCGATTTCGTGGTCGCGCCCCTTGATCAGCTGTTCATGCTGTGGTCGGCGGTGAACCGCCTCTCACGGTCCGGCGACCCGATCGGGCCGGATCAGCGCATCACCCCCTATGAGGGACTCAAGGCGATGACCGTCTGGGCGGCGGAGCAGTACGGCGAGGAAGCGAGCAAGGGAACTCTCGAGGTGGGCAAGCTGGCCGATCTCGTGATCCTCGACAGGGATCCGCTCCAGGTGGCACCGATGGCGATCAAGGACATCCAGGTGGTGGAAACGATCAAGGAAGGCGTGACCATCTATCCGCAGCGCGCCGGAGCCGCCCCGACCACCGCCAGCGGGCCTGCGGGCTCGAAAACCTATACATGGAAGCCCCACGTCTGCGACATGGCCGATGTGAACAAGGCCGCCGGCAGGGAATGGATCCTCGTTTCCCTTCACGGCCAGACCGTCAGTGCCGAGAGACCGCCGACGATGAAGGTGACCGGTGGACGGATCTCCGTCTTCGGGGGCATCAACCGGCTGAATGGCTCGGTTGCCCTCGTGCACGACAACGTCACCATCGGCGAACTGGTGAGCACGAAGATGGCGGGACCGCCGGAGCTGATGGCCCTGGAGAATGACTTCGCCAGCGCCCTGCGCTCGGTGGATGGCTTCCACGTGAGGGGCGAGAAGCTCCAGCTCCTGCGCGGCGAAAACGTGGTCGCTGAGTTTCGTGCCGGTGAGTAACCCTGGGAATCACCTCCTCGATGCCTCCCACCACCCGGCAGTCAGCCCGTGGAGCGTTGGAGGAGGTTGACGGAAGGGGCGCTGCCGGAACCGCTGGAACACACCTTCAGTTCGGCAAGCTGTTGCGCAAGTCTGCTCCCCCCTCCCGCCCATGCCGGACGACACGGCCACCGCCGCCCCCGGGCCGTCTGCACCCCGGGCGCCTGCCCCGCAGGCGCTGCTGGATCGACTGGCCACGATCGAGGGCATGGGCCCGGGACGGCGCAGGCTGGTGGTGGTGTGGGGGCAGCTGGGGGACTTCGACAGCCTCGAGTACGCCCAGGCCCTGGTGCCGGCGCTGAGCGGGTTGGAGCAGGCCGGTGTGACCATGGTGGCGTTCGGCATCGGCAACGAAGCCGGCCGAGAGCGTTTCTGCATGTTCACCGGCTTCCCGAAGGACCGGCTGGTGGTGGATCCTGAGCCGACGCTGCACGGGGCCCTCGGGCTGTACCCCGGCCTGCAGCTGCCGATCGGTCCCTGGGGGAACCTGCTGCTGATGTGTGCCGGCATCGGCTCACCGGGCACCCTGAAGGAGGTGCTGCGGGGCTACACCGGCGATCGGCGCGCTCCGCAACGGATCGCCGACGACGAGGAGATCCAGGCGCCGCCACTGCCGCCATTGCGGGGATCCCTGTTCGCGAGGGCGGGCGGCACAGGCTTCCAGCGGCCGTTCGAGCTGGCGACCATCCGTCTGCGCAACATGGGCGAGGTGCTGGGTCGCTGGCGCACCTACGTGCCCCGCGACGACTTCCTCACCCAGCGGGGAGGGACCTTCGTGCTCGATACGGACAACACGTTGTTGTACGAGCACCGCGACCGGGGGATCCTGGGTTTCTCGGAAACGATGAGCCGGCCGGTCCGGTTTCTGGAATCGGTCTGACTGAACGGCATGACGGCGCTGGCCTTGCGCCGCGCCATGGTGGTCA
>CAZVPB010000318.1:0-1836 GCA_964628165.1 uncultured Cyanobium sp. | reverse complement strand
GCAGCCGGAACGCCTGCATGGGCGAGACGGTACATGCCCGCGCCGAAAACGGGCGGCCAGCCGCGAAGGCGCGGCACACACTGGAGTCAACGACCGGCCCCGATGAAATCGCCCTACCGCCTGCCGGAGCGCCGTCCCGCTCCGCGGCTCAGCAGCACGTGGCGCGACACCTGGCTGGCCAACTGGCGTGGAGATCTCACCGGCGGACTGACCGCGGCCGTGGTGGCCCTGCCCCTGGCGATGGGGTTCGGGGTCTCCTCAGGCGCCGGCGCCGTGGCCGGACTCTGGGGGGCGATCGTGCTGGGCTTCCTCGCCTCCCTCCTGGGCGGCACGCCCAGCCAGGTCTCCGGTCCCACCGGCCCGATGACGGTGATCATGACCGGCATCATCACCCTGCTTGTGCAGCGCTACGGCGCCGGGAGCGGTCTGGCGATGGCCTTCTCCGTGGCCCTGCTGGCGGGCCTCTTCCAGGTGATCTTCGGCCTTCTGCGCCTGGGTCAGTACATCACGATGATGCCCTACTCGGTGATCTCCGGCTTCATGTCGGGCATCGGGGCGATCATCGTGGTGCTGCAGATCCCGCCCCTGCTGGGGGTGCCGCCGGCGGGCAGCGTCACCGCCATCCTGACGGGCCTGCCGGCCGCCCTCGTCGACCTCAATCCCACCGCGCTGGCGGTCGGTGCCGCCACCTTCGCCCTGGTGGTGTTCTACCCGCGCCGGCTGAACCGTTTCCTGCCGGCTCCCCTCACCGCCCTGGTGCTGGTGACCCTGGTGTCGACCGTGGCCCTGCCGGTGGAGGCTCTGCCGCGGCTCGGGGCGATGCCGATCCAGCTGCCGCACCTGCAATGGCCCCGGTTCGACTTCGGCAGCCTGCGGCTGGTGGCCGGCTACGCGGTCACCCTGGCGGTGCTCGGGTCGATCGATTCGCTGCTCACCTCCCTGGTGGCCGACAACATCACCCGCAGCCGTCACGATTCCGACCGGGAACTGGTGGGTCAGGGCATCGGCAACATGGCGGCGGCGCTGGTGGGCGGCCTGCCGGGCGCAGGCGCCACGATGCGCACGGTCACCAACGTCCAGGCCGGGGGCCGCAGCCGGCTCTCGGGCATGGTTCATTCCCTGGTGCTTCTGGTGCTCGTGCTGGGGCTGGGGCCGCTGGCGAGCCCGATCCCCCACGCGGTGCTGGCAGGGATCCTGCTGCGGGTGGGGATCGAGATCGTCGACTGGAGCTTCCTGCGTCGGGCTCCGCGGCTTTCTCTGCGCACCACCGGGCTGATGTGGCTTGTGCTGCTGCTCACGGTGTTCTGGGACCTGGTCACCGCGGTGGTGGTGGGCGTGTTCCTGGCCAATATCCTCACGATCAAGAGTCAGGCCGACCTCCAGGGTGAGGCCATGCGCCGCCGGGTCGGCGGGGAGGGGGAGCATGAGGATCTCTCCCCGGAGGAGAGGGATCTGCTCCGCCGTGCCGGCAGCCACCTGCTCATGATGCAGATGAGCGGACCGCTGAGTTTCGGCGCCGCCAAGTTCCTCTCCCAGCAGCTGGGATCCAGCCCCGGCTTCGAGACGCTCATCCTCGATCTCACCGAGGTGCCGCGACTCGGTGTCACAGCGGCCCTTGCGATCGAGACGATCTGCCTCGACTGCCGCGATCAGCGTCGCCAGGTGAGGATTGCCGCGGCGGGGCATCAACCGCTCGAGCGGCTGGAGCGCCTGGGGGTGCCGGCCATCGCCGGAGTCGAGCTGGTGCCGAGCCGGCTGGCGGCTCTGCGCTCGGTGTCAGGTCAGGCGGGCTTCACCCAGGGGACGGACCATCCTTCGCCCCCCACCTCGAGGCCG
>CAZVPB010000317.1:0-1836 GCA_964628165.1 uncultured Cyanobium sp. | reverse complement strand
CGAGCGGGGCCAGTCGGCGTGGTGGTGCGACGCCTGTGCCGGCACCGGCGTCAAGGCCCTGCAGCAGGCCGCGGTGCGGGCCGGGGAGGCGCTCAACTCCCGCCGCACCGGGCGGGGCATGCGCCCCCGGCCGGTGCGGGCGCTGGTGCTGGGTTTCCCCAACGTGGGCAAGTCGGCCCTGATCAACCGCCTGGTGCGGCGCAAGGTGGTGGAGAGCGCCCGCCGTGCCGGCGTCACCCGCAGCCTGCGCTGGGTGCGTCTCGGGCAGGATCTCGACCTGCTCGATGCCCCGGGCGTGCTGCCGCCGCGTCTCGACGACCAGGGCGCCGCGCTCCGGCTCGCCATCTGCGACGACATCGGCCAGGCCTCCTACGACGACGGGGCCGTGGCCCTGGGCTTCCTCCGCCTGCTCGTCGGCCTGGCCGCCAGGCCCGCCTCGGGAGTGAGCCTGGAGCGGCTGGCCGACCGCTACGGCGTGCCGCTGGAGGGGGGCGGCGACGCCTGCCGGCTCTGGCTGGAAGCGGCCGCCCGGCGGCACACCAGTGGCGTGACGGACCGCATGGCGCGGCGCCTGCTGGACGACTTCCGCCGCTCCCTGCTGGGTCCCCTCGCCCTCGAGCTGCCGCCGCCGTGACGACCGGGTTCGGCGAGGGGCCGGGCGAACTGGTGCGGCTCACCTACCCCAGGCCGCTGCCGATGCGGCTCGACCGCTGGCTGGTGGCCCAGCGGCCCGAACAGAGCCGCTCCCGCATCCAGAAGTTCATCGAGGCGGGGCTGGTGCGGGTCAACGGCCGCACGGGCCGGGCCAAGACCCCCCTGCGGCCGGGGGATGCGGTGGAGCTGTGGATGCCGCCGCCCGAGCCCCTGCCCCACCTGGTGCCCCAGCCGATCCCCCTCGACGTCCTCTACGAGGATTCCCATCTGATCGTGCTCAACAAGCCCGCCGGGCTCACGGTGCACCCGGCCCCCGGCAACCGGGACGGCACCCTGGTGAACGGCCTGCTGCACCACTGCCCGGATCTGCCCGGCATCGGCGGCGAGATGCGGCCGGGGATCGTGCATCGCCTCGACAAGGACACCACCGGCTGCATCGTCATCGCCAAGAGCCAGGAGGCCCTGGTGCGGCTGCAGGTGCAGATCCAGAAGCGCGTCGCCTCACGGGAGTACCTGGCGGTGGTGCACGGCCGGCCGCCGGGGGAGGAGGGCACGGTCACGGCGCCGATCGGCCGCCATCCGGTGGACCGCAAGCGCTACGCGGTGGTGGGCGACGACTCCGGCCGCCATGCCCGCACCCACTGGCGCCTGGAGGAGCGGCTCGGCGACCATTCGCTGCTCTCGTTCCGGCTCGACACCGGCCGCACCCACCAGATCCGGGTGCACTGCGCCCACATGGGCCATCCGATCGTCGGCGATCCCCTCTACAGCCGCTGCCGGCGGCTGCCGCTGGCGCTGCCGGGTCAGGCCCTGCACGCGGCGCGTCTGGGGCTCAACCATCCGATCAGCGGCGAGAGGATGGTCTTCGAGGCGCCGCCGCCGGCCGTCTTCACCCGGCTGCTGCGGCTGCTCAGGCCACCGCAGGCAGCCGCGGGCACGCCTCCACCAGCGTCCGGGTGATCGGCGCCCGGGGATGGCGCAGCAGCTCCGCCCCCGGGCCCTCCTCCACGATCCGGCCCTTCTCCAGCACGATCACCCGGTGGCAGAAGCCGCTCGCCACCGCCAGGTCATGGGTCACGAAGAGCATGCCCAGGCCGAGCCGGCGCTGAAGCTCACGCAGCAGGTCGAGCACCTCCGCCTGCACCTCGGCGTCGAGCATGCTCACGCTCTCGTCGCAGAGCA
>CAZVPB010000316.1:0-1844 GCA_964628165.1 uncultured Cyanobium sp. | reverse complement strand
GCAGCAGGTCCCAGGCCGCTTCGCTGAAGCGGTCGGGCTCGCCGGTGAGGCTGGGGGGTGAGACCGGTGCGGCGGGGCTCGTCACGGACGGATCAGGCCGCATCGGAGCGGGAGCCCAGCTGGATCAGTTCCACCTTGTAGCCGTCGGGGTCCTCCACGAAGGCGATCACGGTGCTGCCGTGCTTCATCGGCCCGGGCGGGCGCACCACCCGGCCGCCGCGGTCGGCGATGGCGGTGCAGGTGGTGTGGATGTCGTCGACCCCGATGGCGATGTGGCCGTAGCCCTCGCCGAGCTCGTAGGAGGAGGTGTCCCAGTTGTGGGTGAGCTCGAGCACGGTGTGGTCACGCTCGTCGCCGTAGCCCACGAAGGCGAGGGTGAAGCGGCCGCCGGGGTAGTCCTTGCGGCGCAGCAGCCGCATGCCGAGCACGTCGGTGTAGAAGGCGAGGGAGCGGTCCAGATCCCCCACCCGGAGCATCGTGTGCAGCAGTCGCATGGTCGGTGCAGCGGCGGCGATGGGGAGGTTCGCATTCTGACCAGCGCCATGGCGGCGCTGCCCATAGGATCCCCGCGTCCAGCCCCTTTGCCGTGTACGACTCCCTCGACCTGGTGATCGACTCGATCGTGGCCCGCGAGGTGCTCGATTCCCGTGGCACCCCCACCGTGGAGGCGGAGGTGACCCTGGAGGGGGGCGCCAGCGGCAGGGCGATCGTGCCGAGCGGCGCCAGCACCGGCGCCCACGAGGCCCATGAGCTGAGGGACGGCGGCCGGGAGTACTTCGGCAAGGGCGTGGGCAAGGCGGTGGAGAACGTGGAGGAGCGGATCGCCCCCACCCTCTGCGGCCTCAGCGCCCTCGACCAGGCCGCCGTGGACGCGGCCATGAACGAACTCGACGGCAGCGACAACAAGTCGGCCCTGGGGGCCAACGCGATCCTGGCGGTGAGCCTGGCCACCGCCCACGCCGCCGCCGCGGCGGTGGGCCTGCCGCTCTACCGGTATCTCGGCGGTCCGATGGCGAATCTGCTGCCGGTGCCGCTGATGAACGTGATCAACGGCGGTGCCCACGCCTCCAACAACCTCGACTTCCAGGAGTTCATGCTGGTGCCCCACGGCGCCGGCAGCTTCCGGGAGGCGCTGCGGATGGGGGCCGAGGTGTTCCACACCCTCAAGGGGCTCCTCAAGGACCGGGGACTCTCCACCGCGGTGGGCGACGAGGGCGGCTTCGCGCCGGACCTGGCGGGCAACGATGCCGCCGGCGAACTGCTGGTGCAGGCGATCGAGAAGGCCGGCTACCGCCCCGGCGACCAGATCTCCCTGGCGCTGGACGTGGCCAGCACCGAGTTTTACAAGGACGGCCGCTATGCCTTCGGCGGCGGCAGCTACAGCAGCGCCGAGATGGTGGAGCAGCTGGCGGCCCTGGCGGGCCGCTTCCCGATCGTGTCGATCGAGGACGGCGTGGCCGAGGACGACTGGGAGGGGTGGCGGCTGCTCACCGAGCGGCTGGGAACCACGCTGCAGCTGGTGGGCGACGACCTGTTCGTGACCAACACCGAGCGGCTGCGGCAGGGGATCGAGCGGGGCGTGGCCAATTCGATCCTGATCAAGGTGAACCAGATCGGTTCCCTCACCGAGACCCTGCAGGCGATCGACCTGGCCGGCCGGGCCGGCTACACGAGCGTGATCAGCCACCGCAGCGGCGAAACCGAGGACGTGACCATCGCCGACCTGGCGGTGGCGACCCGGGCCGGCCAGATCAAGACCGGCTCCCTCAGCCGCAGCGACCGGGTGGCGAAGTACAACCAGCTGCTGCGCATCGAGGACGAGCTGGGCAGCCAGGCCGTCTACG
>CAZVPB010000315.1:0-1848 GCA_964628165.1 uncultured Cyanobium sp. | reverse complement strand
TGGCCTTCGACCCCAGCTATGCCGGCAACCCCCTGGTGAACGCCATGGCCCTGGGGCTGATGGAGACCGATGAGATCGTCTGCGCGGGGGCCAGCGGCATCGGCTTCCCGGTGCTTTATGTCGGCAGCACCACCGGCCGCGACGGCATGGGGGGCGCCAGCTTCGCCAGTGCCGAGCTCACCGAGGCTTCCCTCGATGACCGGCCGGCGGTGCAGGTGGGGGATCCGTTCCTGGAGAAGGGGCTGATCGAGGCCTGTCTCGAGGCGTTCCAGAGCGGTGATGTGGTGGCGGCCCAGGACATGGGCGCCGCCGGCCTCACCTGCAGCTGCGCCGAGATGGCCGCCAAGGGGGGTGTGGGGGTGGAGCTCGATCTCGACCGGGTGCCGGCGCGCGAGACCGGCATGACCCCCTACGAATTCCTGCTCTCGGAATCCCAGGAGCGGATGCTGTTCGTGGTGAAACCCGGCAGAGAGCAGGCGGTGATGGACCGGTTCCGCCGCTGGGGGCTGCAGGCGGCCGTGGTGGGCCGGGTGGTGGAGGAGAACGTGGTGCGGGTGCTGCAGAAGGGGGAGGTGGCCGCCGAGGTGCCCGCCAGCGCCCTCGCCGAGGACACCCCGGTGAACCACCACGATCTGCTCGGCGAGCCGCCTGCGCAGATCCTGCGGCACTGGGCCTGGAGGGAGGCCGACCTGCCCGCCGCCACCGCGGAGGGGGTGTCGCTCCCGGAGGGCGTCGTGGGGTGGGGCGAGGTGCTGCTGCGCCTGCTCGACGATCCCACCGTCGCCAGCAAGCGCTGGGTGTGGCGCCAGTACGACCATCAGGTCATGGCCAACACCGTGGTGCCGCCGGGCGGCGCCGATGCCGCGGTGGTGAGGCTGCGGCCCCAGCGGGGCGAGGCGGCGATGCGCCCCTCGCGTCGAGGCGTGGCCGCGGTGGTCGACTGCCCCAACCGCTGGGTGGCGCTCGATCCGGAACGCGGCGGCATGGCGGCGGTGGCCGAGGCGGCCCGCAACCTCAGCTGCACCGGCGCCGAACCGCTGGCGGTGACCGACAACCTCAATTTCCCCTCCCCCGAGACGCCCACCGGCTACTGGCAGCTGGCCATGGCCTGCCGGGGGCTGGCCGAGGCCTGCCGCGTCCTGGCCACCCCCGTCACCGGCGGCAACGTGTCCCTCTACAACGAGACCCGGCAGCCGGACGGCAGCGTCGTGCCGATCCATCCCACCCCGGTGGTGGGGATGGTGGGGCTGGTGGACGACCTCGAGCGGATCACCGGCCTGGCCTGGCGGAACGCGGGCGATGCCGTCTGGCTGCTCGGGGTTCCCCCCGGCGAGGGGGCCGATGCCCCGGACGACCGGGTGGGACTGGCCGCCGGCAGCTACCTGCAACGGCTCCACGGCCTCTGCACGGGGCGGCCGCCGCGGCCCGACCTGCACCTCGAGAGGCGGGTTCAGGCGTTCCTCCGCGAGGCGATCGGCGCGGGGCTGGTGGCCTCCGCCCATGACCTCAGCGACGGGGGGCTGGCGGTGGCGGCGGCGGAATGCTGCATCGCCTCCGGCCTCGGGGCGCGGCTGTCCCTGCCGGAGGCCGAGGGAATCCGGACCGACCGGCTCCTCTTCGCCGAGGGCGGCGCCCGCGTCCTGGTCAGCGTGCCCGCCGCCCGGGCCGCCGACTGGGCCGCTGCCGTCGCCGGGCGCATGCTCGCCACCGGACCGGTGCCGGCGACGCCGCTGGGGGCCGTGGAGGACGGGGGAGAGCTGCTGGTCCGTCAGGGTGAGAGGCCGCTGCTGGACCTCCCCCTTGACCGTCTCCGGCAGGTCTACGAGCAGGCCATCCCCCGCCGCATGC
>CAZVPB010000314.1:0-1868 GCA_964628165.1 uncultured Cyanobium sp. | reverse complement strand
ACCAGGCCTACGACGACGACGTGTCGATCCACATCGGCGAGGGCCAGACCATCTCCCAGCCCCGCATCGTCGCCCTCATGACCGAGGCGGCGCGGCCCGAGCCCGGCCACCGGGTGCTCGAGATCGGCACCGGCTCGGGCTACCAGGCGGCGGTGCTGGCGGCCCTGGTGCGCTTCGTCTTCACCGTCGAGCGGGTGCCCTCGCTGGCGCGGGGCGCCAAGGCCGTACTCGACCGGCTGGGCGTGGAGAACGTGAGCGTCAAGGTCATGGACGGCACCCTCGGCTGGCGGGCGCAGGCGCCGTATGACGCCATCCTGGTCACGGCCGGCGCCCCCGAGGTGCCCGCGCCTCTGGTTGACCAGCTCGCCGAAGGGGGCCGGCTGGTGGTGCCGGTGGGGCCGCGGGAGAGCCAGGTGATCACGGTCGTCGAGCGCAGGGGCCGCGGCACCTTCGCCAGAGAGCTGCAGGACGTCTGCTTCGTGCCCCTGATCGGCCGCCACGGCTGGGAGGAGGGCTCGAAGTGAAGGAGCGCCTCTTCGAGTGGATCGACTCCCTCGCCCAGATGCCCTACCCGGGCCTGTGGCTGTTCCTGCTCGCCTTCGCCGAGAGCTCCTTCTTCCCGATCCCGCCGGACGTCCTGCTCATCACCCTCGGCGTCGCCAACCCCGAGCGCGCGCTGTGGTACGGCTTCATCTGCTCGGTGGGCTCGGTGCTGGGCGGCATGATGGGCTACGGCATCGGCCTTTACGGCGGCCGGCCGCTGCTCTACCGATTCTTCAACCCCACCCGCATCCGCGCCGTGGAGCGCCTCTACGACCGCTTCAACGCCTGGGCCACCGGCATCGCCGGCCTGACGCCGATCCCCTACAAGGTCTTCACCATCGCCGGCGGCGCCTTCAAGATCAACTTCGGGGTCTTCGTCATCGCCTCGGCGGTCTCGCGCAGCCTCCGCTTCATGGCCGAGGGCGCGCTGCTCTACTTCTTCGGCGCCCCGATCCGCGACTTCCTCTTCCGCTGGTTCAACTGGCTGTCCATCGCCTTCGTGGTGCTGCTCCTCGGCGGCTTCTGGATCCTCCACCGCTTCGGCAAGCGGGCCCACCGGGCGAGCACGGAGGCTGAGTCGTGAGTCCGCGCGGCCCGGAGGAGACGGCATGACCGTCAAGCGCTACCGGGTGCGGGGCCGGGTGCAGGGCGTGGGCTACCGCGCCTTCGTGTGGCGGACGGCCGGCGAGCTCGGGCTCAGGGGCTGGGTTCGCAACCGCGCCGACGGCAGCGTCGAGGCCCTCGTCGAGGCGGACGCGGAGAGCCACCGCCGACTCGAGGAGGCGCTGTGCGAGGGCCCCCGCTGGGCCCGGGTGGAGAACGTCACCGCGGTGGAGGAGAGTGGCCCGGAGAGCCTGCCGGAGGCCTTCGCCATCGTCCGCGACGGGGGCTGAGGATGGTGCGGCTGCTGCCCGCGGAACCGGAGCTGGCGGTCGCGGGCCTCGAGTCCGTCCTCGCCAACGCCATCGCCGACGGCGCGCCTGAGCCGCCGTGGGTGGCCGTCGCCGACGGCAGCGGGCGCTGGCTGCGCGAGGTGGGCTGCGCTCCCGAGCGCGAGCGGGTGCGCGGAATCGTCGCCGCCACGGCGGACCGCGACCTCGAGGAGGCGCTGCGCCTGGGAGTTGGCGGGGCGATCCGGCTGCCGCCCTCGACCCCCGCGGCCCGCGAGGCCCTGCTGGCGGCGGCGGCGCGACCGGAGCCTCCCGGTGCCTTCGACTCGGGGGCTCTCGAGCTCGTGGGGCGCCGTGGCGCGCAGCCGGTGATCCTCAGCGGCGGCGATGCCGGCTTCTGGCGCCGGCAGCTGGGAGACCGGGGCCTGCGCGGCC
>CAZVPB010000313.1:0-1876 GCA_964628165.1 uncultured Cyanobium sp. | reverse complement strand
GAGGACGTCGAACCATCCCCGGCCCGCCGGCGCGCGCCCTACTGCGATCGTCATGGAGAGAGCGGGATACCGGGCGATGGTAACAACGTTCCCGGACACTGCGAGGCGCTCTGAAACGGGCTGAAATCCCTTGCTGGATCTGGCTTCTGCCGCCGGCCTCCGCCTCTGGTGCCGGGCCCCGCGCCAAGATGGCCCCCATTCCTTCCGTCCTGGCGGATGCCACCCACCGACGTGACCGACGTGACCGAAGTGACCGACGTGACCGACGTGCTCGAGCAGCCGGTGCTGGGCTCCCGCCGCCCCTCCAACCTGCTGGTGGCCGTGGTGGTGAGCCTGGGCGGCGTGGGCTTCCTGCTCACGAGCCTCTCCAGCTACCTGCATCGCGACCTGCTGCCCGTCGGCCACCCCGCCGATCTGGCCTGGCTGCCCCAGGGTGCGGTGATGGGGCTCTACGGGCTGGCCGCCGTGCTGCTGGCCACGTATCTGTGGTCGGTGATCGGCATCGACGTGGGCTCCGGCAGCAACCGCTTCGACCGCGGCGCCGGCAAGGCCACGATCACGCGGCGCGGCTTCCGCCGGCGCATCGACGTGGAGATCCCCCTGCGTGACATCCAGGCGGTGAAGGTGGAGGTGCGCGATGGCCTCAACCCGCGCCGCCGCCTGGCGCTGCGGGTGCAGGGACGCCGCGATCTGCCCCTCACCCGCGTGGGTGAACCCATGCCCCTGGCCGATCTGGAGCTCTCCGGTGCTCAGCTGGCCCGCTTTCTGGGGGTCCCCCTGGAGGGCGTATGAGGCGCCTGGCCCTGCCGTTCGCTGCCCTTCTGGCGGCGGCACTGGTGCTGGGCGGCTGCCGGGATGACAACCGGCGGAGCACGCTCGACGCCTGTGCCGCGGCCGCTGCCCCCTGCCTCAGCGGCAGGGCCGGCGTTGCCCTCACCACCAGCCGCGGCAACGTGCTGATCGAGCTGGACGGCGACGCCGCACCGCTCACCGCCGGCAACTTCCTCGACCTGGTGCGTCGTGGCGCCTACAACGGCACCGCCTTTCACCGCGTGGTGCGGCAGCCCACCCCGTTCGTGGTGCAGGGCGGTGACCCGCTCTCGGCCAATCCCGTGGTGCCCCCCAGCCAGCACGGCAGCGGCAGCTTCATCGACCCGGCCAGCGGTGAGGCACGGCTGATCCCCCTGGAGCTGAAGCTCAGCGGCGAGGAGGCCCCCCGCTACGGCCAGGAGCTGCTCACCCCCGGCGTCACGCGCCGCCTGGCCCTGGCCCACCAGCGTGGCGCCGTCGCCATGGCCCGCTCCGCCGATCCCGATTCCGCCAGTGCCCAGTTCTATGTGGCGCTGCAGGCGCTGCCGGAGCTGGACGGCCGCTATGCCGTGTTCGGCCGGGTCACCGAGGGGATGGACGTGGTGGACCGGATCCAGCAGGGCGACCGCATCGTGCGGGCCACCGTGGTGGAGGGGAGCGGCCAGGGGGAGGGACCCAGCGCTCCGGACTGACCCCGGACGGATCGCCGGCGTCCTAGGCCGGCACGCGCTTCTCGGAGGCGGTGACCTTGAGGAACTCGGTGTTCACGCCGGAGGACCGCTCCAGCGCCACCTTGCCGGTGCGGGCGATCTCCAGGATGCCGTAGGGCTCCAGCAGCTGCTCGAGGGCCACCAGCTTGCCGGGATCCCCCACCACCTCGAGGGTGAGGGCCTCGTCGGCCACGTCCACCACCCGGGCGCGGAACACCTGCACCAGCTCGAGAATCTCGCCCCGCTGCCGCACCGGCGCCGCCACCTTGAGCAGCATCAGCTCCCGTTCCACCGCAGGAATGGTGGAGAGGTCGATCACCCCGAGCACGTTGATCAGCTTGTCGAGCTGCTTGGTC
>CAZVPB010000312.1:0-1892 GCA_964628165.1 uncultured Cyanobium sp. | reverse complement strand
GAACCGGGACGATCCCTCGATGCTCGCTGTCAATCGGGCCCTGGCCGTATTCCTCGGCTTCGCTTAGGCCCCCCGCTATCGCACCCCCCCGGGAACCGGGGGGGTAGGGGGGATTCCCCATGTGAACCCACTTCACAAATTTCCGTCCTATCTCCTTGTATCATCCGCCGTTACTGAACCGACCCACGGCCGGGGGCCGGCCCGCTGGGAGCCCGGGGAGACCGTTTGGCTGAGGACAAGCCCAAGCTGCTGATCGTCGAGGACGACCCGGGGCTGCAGAAGCAGCTCAAGTGGTGCTTCGACGACTACGAGGTCATCGCCGCGACCGACCGGGCCGGGGCGCTGGCGGCCCTGCGCCGCCACGAGCCGGCGGTGGTGCTGCAGGACCTCGGCCTGCCGCCGGACGCCGAGGGCGTCACGGAGGGCTTCGAGACCCTGCTCGAGACCCTGCGGCTCGCGCCCCGCACCAAGGTGATCGTGGTCACCGGCCAGCTCGACAAGCAGAACGCCGTCCGCGCGGTGGGCATGGGCGCCTACGACTTCTACCAGAAGCCCGTCGACACCGACGTGCTGCGCCTGCTGGTGCAGCGCGCCTTCCACATCTTCGGCCTCGAGGAGCAGAACCGCGCCCTGGTGCAGCGCCAGGGGGTCATGCCGCTCGAGGGCGTGATCGCCATCGCCGAGCCGATGACCAAGGCCTGCCGCACGGTCGAGAAGGTGGCGCCCACCAACGCCACCGTGCTGCTGCTGGGCGAGAGCGGCACCGGCAAGGAGCTGCTCGCGCGCGCCGTGCACCAGCTGAGCCCGCGCGCCGGCGAGGCGTTCGTCGCGATCAACTGCGCGGCGATCCCCGACACGCTGCTCGAGAGCGAGCTGTTCGGCTACGAGAAGGGCGCCTTCACCGGCGCCGTCAAGCAGACCCAGGGCAAGTTCGAGCTGGCCGACGGCGGCACGCTGTTCCTCGACGAGATCGGCGACATGCCGCTCGCGCTGCAGGCAAAGCTGCTACGCTTCCTGCAGGACCGCAACGTGGAGCGCATCGGCGGCCGCGAGCGCATCCCGGTGGACGTGCGCATCGTCTGCGCCACCAACAAGGACCTCGCGGAGCTCATCAAGACCGGCGAGTTCCGCGAAGACCTGTACTATCGCATCAGCGAAGTCACCGTTCGCATCCCGCCGCTGCGCGACCGCGGCAGCGACGCGGTGGTGATCGCCCAGGCGATCCTCGACCGCCGCGCCCGTGAGCACAGCCGGCAGGTGAAGGGCTTCACGCCCGAGGCGCTCAAGGCGATCGAGCGCTACCGCTGGCCCGGCAACATCCGCGAGCTCGAGAACCGCGTGAACGGCGCGGTGATCATGACCGAGGGCAAGTACGTCACGGTCGAGGACCTCGGCCTGCCCGGGGGCGAGGGCGATGCGGACCTGTCGTGGCTCAACCTGCGCGTGGCGCGGCAGCGCGCCGAGAGCGAGGCGATCCGCAACTCGCTGGCGCTGACGAACTGGAACCTGACGCGGACCGCCGAGCTGCTCGGCATCACGCGTCCGACGCTGTACGACCTGATGGAAAAGAACGGCATCGCGGTCCCGGAAAAGGCCGCTGAGGGGTAGATCATGTCGAAGGGAACGCATTCCTGCTATCCACTATCCGCTATCCGCTATCCGCTACTGGCGGCGGCAGCCGTCATGCTCATGGCCTGCTCACCCAAGGGCGAAGCCCTCTACCAGCGCGCCCAGCAGGCGCTCGACAAGGGCGACGTCCGCGCCGCGGTCATCGACCTGAAGAACCTCGTCAAGAGCGAGCCTGAGAACGCGAAGGCTCGCGCACTCCTCGCGGCGGCACTGGTCGAGAACGGCGAGATACCGGCGGCGGCGATCGAAATCCAGAAGGCCAA
>CAZVPB010000311.1:0-1894 GCA_964628165.1 uncultured Cyanobium sp. | reverse complement strand
TCGGCGTTCTCCAGCACCCGGTCCTGGATGTACATGCGCCCGCCCTTGGCGTTCTGCTGCTCACGGCTGATGGCCTTGGTGTAGCGGAAGTTCTCGGGGAATTCGCTCAGGTAGCCCTGGAATTCATCCTCGTAGAGCAGGTTGCCGGTCTTGGGCACGCCCATGATCAGCCAGGCGAAGCCGCGGAACTGGTATTCGGGATTCTTGGCGCGCTCGCCGGCATGGAACATGCGCCGGAGGTAGGCCCGCATCGGCGCGATGCCGGTGCCGGTGGCGAGCATGATCACGTTGGCGTCCTCGTCGGGCGGCAGGAGCATCTCCTTGCCGACGGGCCCGGTGATCTTCACCTTCGAGCCGGGCTCGATGTCGCAGAGATAGGTGGAGCAGACGCCGTTGATGGTCTCGCCGTCCTTCTCGTACTGGAGCTGGCGGACGCAGAGGGAGACGGTGTGATCCTCCAGGTCATCGCCGTGGCGGGTGCTGGCGATCGAGTAGAGGCGCAGCTTGTGGGGCTTGCCGTTGGCATCGGTGCCCTCGGGGATGATGCCGATGCTCTGGCCCTCCACGTAGTGGAGCTCGGGATCACCGCCGGAGATGTCGAAGGTGATGTGGTTGACCCGGCCGATCGCCCCCTCGCTGAGGAGGCTGTAGTTGTCGAGGACGGTGCCGATGAAGGGGGACTTGGGCTTGTAGAGGTTGACCGGAACGGGGGCGTGGGTGGCGGCTTTCACGGCAGCGGCGGGGGCGTTGCTGGAGGGGGCGGTGGCGGCGGCGGATCCGTTCGAATCCCCGCTGCTCACCACTCTGATGCGACCACCCCGGCTGGCGATCGTCTGCATCAGGGACTGCAGTTGCTCGAAGGGAACCGTGATGCGCCGTTCGGCCCGACGCTGCCTGCCGATGCCGAAGCGCTCGACCACCACCGTGAACATGCGGCTGTCGCCACGGGTCGCCCTGGCCGTCGAAACGCGCATCTGAAGCACCAATCCTTCGTCGGCGCCGATCATACGGAACCTTTCCGGGCCCCATTTCCGGCGGCCAGCGGCCCCGGGAGGATCGGGCTAGGTTTGGCGCCGATGTGTCCACCAGCACGTCCGGCAAACGTCTTGGCGCCTCTCCTCGCTCCGCATTCCCTCATTCAGCCCGGCTGTTCGGAGGAGTCCCCTCTCCTCTCAGGCAGCTGCGCCCTCGACACCATCCAGCAGGAGATGGAACGCCTGCCCCAGGGCCTGAGGCGCCTGGCCGTGCAGCTCCGCCTCGACCTGCATCCGGACTGGCTCTGGACGGTGCTCACCGACTACGACCGGCTGGATTCCTTCATCCCCAACCTGGCCAGCTCCCGGCAGGTCTGGCGGCGGGGGGACCGGGTGGCGGTGGAGCAGGTGGGGAGCCAGCAGTTCTGCGGGCTGCGGTTCTCCGCACGGGTGATGCTCGAACTCCACGAGGAGCCTCAGCTCGGAAGGCTGAGCTTCCGCATGCTCGAAGGGGACTTCCGCTGCTTCGAGGGGTCGTGGCGGATGGGGGCCGACGACACGAGTGCCTGGCTGCTCTACGAACTGACCGTCCAGGGACGGCCGGGCATGCCCATCGGCCTGATCGAGCAGCGCCTGCAGCAGGATCTCGCCAGCAACGTCCGTGGAGTGCAGGCGGAAGCGACACGACGGGCCGCTGGCTGCTGAGCGGCTTGCTGCATACCCCCAAGGGGATTCGAACCCCTGTCGCCTCCGTGAAAGGGAGGTGTCCTAGGCCTCTAGACGATGGGGGCGAGGCCGCAGCCCTTCCGGGCCGCTGGCGAAGACCGTACGGGTCCGGGGCACCCTGCGTCAAGGCGAGTCGGAGGGGAGGGGAACCCCGGAACCGGAGCCATCGAGGCTGGTCTGGCCGCTCCACACCG
>CAZVPB010000310.1:0-1898 GCA_964628165.1 uncultured Cyanobium sp. | reverse complement strand
ACCCCCGACATCAGGTTTTGGAGACCTGCGTTCTACCAACTGAACTAACGGCGCATGGCGATGGCCCTTCGACGCGGGAATCAGCGATCGAATCGCTGTTTCACCCGGGTGGCTTTGCCGACCCGGTCGCGCAGATAGAAGAGTTTTGCCCGACGCACCTTACCGCGCCGCTCCACCTTCACGAAAGCGACCTGGGGGCTGTGGAGCAGGAAGATCCGCTCCACGCCGACGCCCTGGAAGATGCGGCGGACGGTGATCGTCTCGTGCAGGCCGCCGTGGCGCTTGGCGATCACCACGCCCTCGTAGGGCTGAACCCGCTCCTTGTTGCCTTCCCGGATGCGCACGCCCACCCGCACCGTGTCTCCGACATAGATGCGGGGGAGATCGGATTTGAGCTGGGCGGCCTCGAAGGCGTCGAGAAGCTCACGGGCGCTGCGGCGGCCGGTGGTCACCGCGGGCTGGACGGCAGGGGCTTCCGCCTCCGGTGACGCCACCGCGGTCGCCGCGCCCTCGGCGGCGCCCGATGGGGCAGTTCCTGAATCGGGGGTTTCCGTTGCCATCCCAGTCCTGCAGACGACCAGCCAAACAACCACTGTAGCGGCTAGGGGGTGCCCTTCCCCGTTCCTCCGCGCCTGCGGCTCCAGCGCTGCCACAGCAGCCCGCCGCCGCTCACCAGCATCCACATCACCCCCAGCCCGTTGAGCAGCACGTAGAGGGTCTCGCCGGAAGCGCCCAGCCAGGGCTTGAGCCATTCCCCCTCATGCACCACCATCAGCAGGTGGGCCCGGTCCCGGTCGAGCCCCGCCCAGTCCCGCAGCACCCTGTAGCTCACTCCGGAGAGGGCGGTGAGGGCCAGGGGCGCGAGCACCACCGGGGCCAGGGCGGCGTGGGCCTGCCGCAGGCGGGTGGCCAGCGAAGACGGCGACATCGGGATCCTTTCGGCGGACGCGCTGGATTCGACAGTCCAGCGTGGCAACGGATAGGTTGAATCCTCCCGTTTCTCCCCTCGAGCTCCCACCCGGGGACGCCGCTGCGCATGAATCTGTTCGCCGAACTTCTGGCGGGAACCCAGGCCGGTCGCGGCGCTGCCGGAATGATCACCCAGAGCGGCCCCCGGATCCAGAAGGGACGGCGCGGTGTGGAGATCAAGTCGGCCCGGGAGATCGACATCATGCGGCGGGCCAGCCGCATCGTGGCCACCGTCCTGCGGGAGATCAGCGAGATGGCCGCGCCGGGCATGACGACCGGCGACCTCGACCGCCACGCGGAACGGCGGATCCGTGAGATGGGCGCCACGCCCAGCTTCAAGGGCTACCACGGATTCCCCGGCAGCATCTGCGCCAGCATCAACGACGAGGTGGTGCACGGCATCCCGAGCCGGAAGCGGACCCTGCGCCACGGCGACCTGCTCAAGGTCGACACGGGTGCCTACTACGAAGGCTTCCACGGCGACAGCTGCATCACCATCGGCGTCGGGGAGGGGGTGAGCGAGGCGGCTCAGCGGCTGAGCCGGGTGGCCCAGGAGTCCCTCATGAAGGGCCTGGCCACCGTGAAGGCCGGCAGCACCCTGCTGGATCTGGCCGCGGCGGTCCAGGACCACGTGGAGGCCCACGGCTACGCGGTGGTGGAGGACTACACCGGCCATGGAGTGGGCCGGAACCTGCACGAGGAGCCTTCCGTCTTCAACTACCGCACCCGGGATCTGCCCAATGTCACCCTGCGGCCCGGGATGACCCTGGCGGTCGAGCCCATCCTCAACGCCGGCAGCAAGGCCTGCCGCACCCTCAAGGACCGCTGGACCGTGGTGACCGTGGACGGAAGCCTCTCCGCCCAGTGGGAGCACACCATCGCCGTGACCGGCGACGGCTGCGAAATCCTCACCGAGCGCGACTTCTGAC
>CAZVPB010000309.1:0-1903 GCA_964628165.1 uncultured Cyanobium sp. | reverse complement strand
GACGGCCGAGGGTGATCTCCTGCTCGTGGGTGAGCAGGGGCACGCGGCCGATGTCGCGCAGGTAGGACCTCAGCAGGTCCCCGCTGAACGGGACCGAGGCGGAGGAGGAGAGAGGGATGGAGGGCATGCGGGTAGTTACGAAACCAATCAGTTTCGTAAAGATACCACCTTTCCCGGAATCGATCCGCTCTGGCTGGGCGGATCACCGTCCCCGGGACAATGGTGCCGATGGCCGCCGTTCGTCTCCAGAAGCTCCTCGCCGCCGCCGGCCTCGGTTCCCGGAGGCACGCCGAGGACCTGCTGCGGAACGGGCGCGTGCGGGTGAACGGGGTGGTGGCCGGCCTCGGCGACCGGGCCGATCCCCGCCTCGACCGCGTTCTCGTGGACGGCCGGCCGCTGCCGGCCGCCGTCTCCTCCCTCACCCTGCTGCTCAACAAGCCCGCGGGGGTGCTCAGCACCTGCAGCGATCCCCACGGGCGCGGCACCGTGCTGGATCTGCTGCCTCCCTCCCTGAGCGAGGGCCGCGGCCTCCATCCCGTCGGCCGGCTCGACGCCGACAGCCGCGGCGCCCTGCTGCTCAGCAATGACGGCGCCCTCACTCTCCGCCTCACCCACCCCCGCTTCGGGCATCTCAAGACCTACCGGGTGCGGGTGGCGGGCGATCCTTCACCGGAGGTGCTGCGCCGGTGGCGGGCCGGGGTTCCCCTCGACGGCCGGCCGGCCAGGCCGGTGCGGCTGCGGGTCCTCGGCCGCACCGGCGGGGACACCCTGCTGGAGCTGGGGATGCGGGAGGGGCGCAACCGCCAGATCCGCCGCACCGGAGAGATCCTGGGTCATGACGTGGTCGATCTGCAACGCATCGCGATCGGTTCCCTGCGGCTGGGCGATCTGCCGGAGGGGGCCTGGCGCCCGCTGCGGAGCGGGGAGATCGCCGCCCTCACCCATCCCGGCGGCAGGCATTCCGGTGATCCGGCGACCGGCAGCGAACGAAAATGGAACCCCCCGGGATCTTCCCCCTGAACCGCCCCACCCTGCCGCCGGTCGCCACCGATCTGCTGCGCCGGCTGCGCTGGAGGCGGCGGTCCGGCGCCCCGGGACGCGTCGAGGCTGCCGGAGCGAGGCCCGACCCGCTGCTCCAGGCGGGCGGGATCCTGCGGGAGGGGCGGGAGGCCCGGGGGCTGGGACTGCGCCAGCTCGCCCAGGAGACCCGCATCAGCACCGCGGTGATCGAGGCGCTGGAGCGGGGCTGGCGCGACCGGCTTCCCGAGGCGGCCTACCTCCGCACGATGCTGCGGCTGCTGGAGGAACACCTCGACCTGGCGCCCGGCAGCCTCAGGGGCGCCCTGCCGGAGCCGGCGGACCGGCCCGGCCGCAACGGCAGGGAGTCGCTGGTGCTGCGGTTCACCCCCGGCTCGATCGATGTCTTCACCAGCTGGCAGGGCACGCTCCTCTACGGACTGCTCATCCTCGGACTGATCTACGGGCTGAATCTCCAGCAGCGTCGCCTGGCGGAGCGGGGACTGCACACCACCGCCCCGCTGCCACCGTCGCCGTCGGACCCCCGGGGGCAGGCCACGGCCTCCGCCGAGCAGCGGATGCTGAGGCTCCATCCGGGCCTGCGGCCGCTCGAGCAGGCCGCCGCGGGCGTCGCCCTCGCGAGGCTCCGCCAGGAGAGCCGTGCCAGCGAGGCGGATCTCTCCCTCGGCACCCTGGAGGTGCGCCTCGATCGGCCCACCCGGATCGAACTGCGCAGCGAGGCGGGCGGCGAAAGCCGTTTCGCGGTGGAGGCCGGCACCCTTCGCCTGCCGGTGCTTCCCCCCTTCCGGCTCCGTCTGGATCCCCCGCCGGCGGCCGGCGGCGCGGTGCTGTGGCGGGGGCAGCCCCTGGAACCTTCACCTCTGGA
>CAZVPB010000308.1:0-1905 GCA_964628165.1 uncultured Cyanobium sp. | reverse complement strand
TGCTGCCCGGCCCCAACGCCGGCCTCGAGAACGACATCTACGCCGCCCCCTCGCCGGCCCACTGGTGCGGCACCGATCGCCTCGGCCGCGACGTGTGTGTGCGCACCCTCGCCGCCAGCGGTGTGGCCCTGCAGGTGGTGGTGGTGGCGCTGGTGGTGGCTCTGGCGGTGGGCGTGCCGCTGGGGATGGCCAGCGGCTACCTCGGCGGCTGGGTGGATCGGCTGCTGGTGCTGCTGATGGACACCCTCTACACCCTGCCGGTGCTGCTGCTCTCGGTGGTGCTCGCCTTTCTCCTGGGCCGCGGCCTGCCCAACGCCGCCGCCGCCCTCTGCGTCGTCTACGTGCCCCAGTACTTCCGCGTGGTGCGCAACCAGAGCGCCCAGGTGAAGGCGGAGCTGTTCATCGAGGCCGCCCGCTCCCTCGGCGCCGGGCCGGCCTGGATCCTGCGCCGCTACCTCTTCCGCAACGTGATCACCTCGGTGCCGGTGCTGCTCACCCTCAACGCCGCCGACGCCGTGCTGGTGCTCGGCGGCCTCGGTTTCCTCGGCCTCGGCCTGCCGGAGACCGTGCCGGAATGGGGCAGCGACCTGCAGCTGGCCCTCACCGCCCTGCCCACCGGCATCTGGTGGACGGCCCTCTTCCCCGGCCTGGCGATGTTCGTGCTGGTGCTCGGCCTCTCCTTCCTCGGCGAGGGCCTGGAGAACTGGCTCTCCGGCTCTCAGCAGCGGGCCAGCTGAGGGGCGCCGCCGCCCCGCTCCCCCTGCAGCCGCACCTCCTCGGTGTCGGCCTCCTCCAGGGGCAGGTCGAACCAGAAGGTGGTGCCCACCCCCGGCTCGCTGGCCATCTCGATCCGGCTGCCGTGCTTCTCCACGATGCCGCGCACGATCGAGAGGCCCAGGCCGGTGCCGGCCTCGGTGTGCACCGTGTTCTCCACCCGGAAGAAGCGGTCGAAGATCCGCTCCTGGTCGGCCGCCGAGATGCCGCAGCCGCTGTCGGCGATCTCCACCCGCAGCCGCGGCAGCGGCGCGGTGAGGTCGCAGGCCTCCGCCTCCGCCGGGGGGGCCGTGGCCGGGTCGAGGCGGCAGTGGTCGGGCCAGGGGTAGGCCCGCAGCATCAGCCGGCCGCCGGCGGAGGTGAACTTGAGGGCGTTGCCCACCAGGTTGTCGAACACCTGCAGCAGCAGGTCCCAGTTGCCCTGCACCAGCGGCAGCTGCGGATCCGCCTCGAACTCCAGCTCCACCCCCTTCTCCTCGGCGTTGAGCCGGTAGGTGCGCAGGGTCTGCTCGATCGCCGCGCCGATCTCCAGCGGCTCCAGCTGCCACTCCCGGTCCGACTCGAGTCTCGAGAGGTCCAGCACGTCATTCACCAGCCGGGTGAGGCGGTCGGTCTCGGCATTGGCGATGCCGAGGAACTCCTGCTTCTGCTCCTCGCTGAGCTGGTCGCCCAGGTCGTGGAGCGTCTCCACGTAGCTCTTGATGTTGAACAGCGGCGTGCGCAGCTCGTGGGACACGTTGCTGATGAAGCGGCTCTGGGCCGCGTTCAGCTCCACCTCGCGGGTGAGGTCCTGCACCGTCATGGCGATGCCCTTGAGCGTCTCGCCGCTGGCATCCCGCACCGACTGCAGCACGATCCGCAGGGTGCGGGGCGGTTCGCCGAAGCTGCAGCGCACGTCGGTGCTGTCCCGCAGGCTGTCGATCACGCTCAGCAGCGGCGCGTGGAGCTCCATGGCCAGCCGCTCCGGCAGCTGCCGCTCCAGCTCGCTGCCCTCGAGGCTGCGGCCCTCCCAGCGGAACAGCCGCCGCGCCGTGGGGTTCGCCAGCACGATGCGGCCCTCCTCGTCGAGCAGCACGGCGCCGTCGGCCATGGTGGCGATCAGCGACTGCTGCTTCACCTGGGCGGCGGTGA
>CAZVPB010000307.1:0-1914 GCA_964628165.1 uncultured Cyanobium sp. | reverse complement strand
TGGAGCCTCCCGGGAGCGATGGGATCACCATCGGACCGGCCGCCGGATCGTGCAATCGCAATGACGGCGGTTGAGACGCGTCGTTACCGGCCGAGACGGGTCTTCATCAAGAAGTTCGCGGAACTCTCCTGCACTGATTCGGAACCGATCGCTGAGGATGCGGCGGCGGTCCTCGTGCGGAAGCCGATGCGGGTGGTGATTCTCGGCAATGCCGGCTCCGGCAAGACCACCCTCGCCGGCTTCTCACTGCCGCCTTGCGGCGCTGATCGGGTTGGGACTGATCAGCATTGCTGAGGGGTCGGACGTTCCCTTTCGAGGCCCTCGTTTTCCCCAGAATTCGGTTTTGTTTTCCGCAGGGCCTGGAGAGGCCATCGGCCGCCCTGTCTTTCCTCCGGCCTCTCGCCGTGGAAAACGCCCCTGCCGCTTGACGCTCCGGCCCGCGCTCCTTCCGCCGCCGCGTCCGATCTGTCCTTCATGCCGAGAAGCCTCTCCACCACTGCATTCCGGCCACCGTTGCCGCTGCGACGGGTGGGACACGGCCGCTTTGACGGCGGCGCCGCTTCGTGGCGTGATGGAGCGGTCCACGCCTTCCGCCCTTGGCACCGGTTCCCGATCACGCCCCGCTGTACGTGTCCGTGGTGAACGAATTTCCACAGGATCTCTATGACGCCATGCGCAGCTTCGTGGAGACCCATCCGCAGTGGGATCAGTACCGGCTGATGCAGGTGGCTCTGGCGGGCTTCCTGTTCCAGCAGGGCTGCGGCGGGCGGGCCGTGGCGCGCCACTATCTCGACGGCCTGTTCCGCCGTGGCACCGGCTCCGACACCACCGGAATCACCACTCCTGCCCTGTAGGAAACTCATGCAGCAGCAGAGCGGCGACGTCTGCGATCCGGCGGGAGCTCCTCCCGCTCTCACCCCCGGAAGGGCCGGCGACAACGGTTCGCCGGAGATGCTGGTGGTCGCGGCGGATCGCTTCGAGGACGCGGAGGCGGTGATCGCCGCGGTCCGCGGTGGCCGGAGCGTGGTGCTCAACGTCGCCGGACTGCCGGAAGCGGTGGGTCAGCGGCTGGTGGACTTCGTCTGCGGCGGCATCACCGCCATGGACGGCCAGGTGCACCGCCTCGGCGAGGAGGTGTTCCTGCTGGCGCCGGCGATGGCCCATGTGGAGGTGGACTCCCCTGCCCCCGGCCTCACGGGGTCGAAGGCCCGCTGACGATGCCGTCCCACGTCTGCTTCCCCCTGGTGCTGTCGCTGCAGGCCGTGCGCTTTCCGCTCGTGGTCACCGGCACCAAGGCGGGCATGACGCCGGCGGAGCTGCGGGAGTACGTGCGGAGTGTCTTCCTGGCCGCCGCGACGGTGAGTCGGTCGTGTTCGGCTTCAAGGTCCGCCAGGAATGGGCCGAGCCGGGCCGGGATCTGATCACCACCATCACGGACAGCCTGCGGGAGGGGGAGGAGAGCTGCGGGGAAGCCTCGCCGCATCAGCGATCCGGGCAACGCACACGGGTCGCGGCCCCTTCCAGCCCCACCGCCTCCATGGCCAGCCCGTTGCCCGTGCTGTCCAGCCTCAGGCGGAGCAGGTGAAGCCAGGTGCTGCCCTCGCCGGAGAGTTCCGTGATCAGGCCGATCTCGTCGCGGCCCCGGCCCACCACGGCGAGCACGGGCCCGGAGCTTTCGTAGAAGCTGATGCGATCGGCCTCGATCCGCAGCCATGATTCGTCGGTGGCGCGGGCGTGGCAGTGGCGGGATTCCGCCATCCAGAGGCCATGGAAGGCTGGGGGGATCCGCCCGAGGCGTTCCGCCGTTGAGAGTGGTGTCGCGCCGATCAGGGAGGTCGTCAGCAGCAGAGCAGCAGCCCCGGGGAGTGCCATCGGCAGAGGGAGGGAGAAGCGCTCCATGATCGTCATCTGCCC
>CAZVPB010000306.1:0-1920 GCA_964628165.1 uncultured Cyanobium sp. | reverse complement strand
GCGTTGTCGCGGATCGTGCAGGTGTTGTAGAGCACCAGGTCGGCGGAGTGCTCGTCGGGGCCGGGAACGAATCCCATCGCCTCGAGAATGCCGGCCATCCGTTCGGAATCCGCCTTGTTCATCTGGCAGCCGAAGGTGGTGATCCAGTAGCTGCCGCGCCCGCCGCCGGGTCCGGCGATGGCGGGCGCGGAGCTGGAGGGAGACGGGGCGACGATGCTCATTCCCTCAGTTTCCGGCATCACCGCCTCCTCCGTGGCAGGTTGGTGCGGACCGGCGCCATGTCCGATGGAGGGCCGACTGCAGCACCTGCGGCTCACCAAGGCCGTGCCCCTCTCCATCAGCCGTGGCACCACCGCCGCGGTGGATCATCTGGTCCTCGAACTCCACCACGGGGGCATCACCGGCCGCGGCGAGACGGGAGGCTTCGACGCAGGCCACCGCTGCTTCGACACCGCCGGCGTGGAGGCGGAACTGCGGCAGCTGCTCCCCGGGCTGGAGGGGCGGCCGCCCCAGCCGCTCCAGAGCCTGGAACCGCTGCTGGAGCCCCTTTCTCCCCCGGCCCGCTGCGCCGTGGACCTGGCCCTGCACGACTGGTGGGGGCGGCGCCTGGGGGTGGGGGTCGGGGCGCTGTGGGGGCTGGATCTCTCCCGTTCCCCGCACCTCAGCGTCACCCTCGGCCTGGGCACTGTGGAGCAGGTGCTGGAGCGGCTCGAGCGGTGGTGGGGGCAGCTGCCGGCCCGCCGCATCAAGCTCAAGCTCGGCAGCCCCGAGGGGGCGGACCATGACCGTTCGCTGGTGCGGGCGGTGGCGGCGGCCATCCGCGCCCGCGCGGAGGCGGGCGGATCTGCCGCCGAGCTGCAGGTGGACGCCAACGGCGGCTGGAGCCTCGAGGTGGCCGCCGCGATGGCTCCCTGGCTCGCCGGCGAGGGGGTGGTGCTGCTGGAGCAGCCCCTGCCGCCCCAGGCCGATCCCGAGGCCGACACCGCCGGTTTCGCCGCCCTCGATCTGGACTGCCCCATCCCTCTGGTGGCGGACGAGAGCTGCTGGAGCGTCGCCGACGTGCTGCGGCTCGCGCCCCACGTCGACGGGGTGAACATCAAGCTGCTCAAGTGCGGCGGACTGTCCGAGGCGTGGCTGATGGCCTCCCTGGCCTGCCGTCTCGGCCTCGGGGTGATGCTGGGCTGCTACTCCGACAGCGCCCTGCTCAACGGCGCCGCGGCTCAGCTGCTGCCGCTGGCGCGCTGGAGTGACCTCGACAGCCATCTCAACCTCGTGGACGATCCCTTCCTGGGCCCCGTGCTGGCCGGGGACCGTCTGCGGCCGTCGGAGGGGCCCGGACTGGGAGTGGAGCCGGCCTGATGCTGGATGCCCGGGCTCCGGTGGTCCTGCTCATGCACGGCGGGATGGACAGCCTGGTGGGCAAGACCGGCCTGGCGATGCTCCGCTACCGGCGGGGGCCGATCGCCGCCGTGGTGGATCCCTCCCAGCGAGGGCGGAGCCTGGAGGAGGTGACGGGAATTCGCCGGCCCGTGCCGCTGGTGGCCTCCATGGACGAGGCCCTGCCCCTGGCGGCGGCGGCGGGCCCGGCTCCTGCTGTGGCGGTGATCGGCCTGGCCCCCTCCGGCGGCCTGCTGCCGGAGCCGCTCCGCGCCGACCTGATCACGGCCCTCGAAGCCGGCCTCTGCCTGGCCAGCGGCCTGCACACCCGCCTCGGCGACGATCCCGGCCTGTCGTCTCGACTCCGGGAAGGTTGCTGGATCTGGGATCTGCGGCGGGAACCGCCGGACCTGGGGGTGGCCTCCGGCCTGGCGGCACGGTTGCCCTGCCGCCGCGTGCTGGCGGTGGGGTCGGACATGGCGGTGGGGAAGATGAGCGGCTGCCTGTAACTGCTGGCGGCGGCACGCCGCCATGGGATCGAGG
>CAZVPB010000305.1:0-1924 GCA_964628165.1 uncultured Cyanobium sp. | reverse complement strand
TGGCAGATCCTCCAGGCTGCGGCAATCGGCCGTGGAGGTCTGCCAGCCTGGCAGGGTCTGGTAGATGGGGCGGCAGCGGGCGAAGTCCTCGGCGCTGCTGGGGAAGTGCTCGATGCGGCGGCCATCGAGCTCATAGGCCACGCACACCTGGATCTCGTCGAGTTCATCGAGCACGTCCAGCTTGGTGATGGCCAGGCAGTCCAGACCGTTCACCTCCACCGCATAGCGGCCGATCACGCCGTCGAACCAGCCGCAGCGCCGCCGCCGCCCGGTGGTGGTGCCGTACTCACCGCCCCGGTCGCAGAGGTGGTCGTTGAGGCTGCCCTCCAGTTCGGTGGGGAACGGCCCCTCGCCCACCCGGGTGGTGTAGGCCTTCGCCACGCCGATCACCCGATCGATCAGGGTGGGGCCCACGCCGGCGCCGATGCAGGCGCCGCCGCTCACCGGGTTGGAGGAGGTGACGTAGGGATAGGTGCCGTGGTCGAGGTCCAGCAGGGTGCCCTGGGCCCCCTCGAAGAGAATGTTCTGGCGAGCCCTGGCCGCCTGATGGATGGCGCGGGTGCAGTCCACCACGTGGGGGGCGAGCCGCTGCCCGTAGCCCACGTACTCTGCCACCACCGCCTCGAAGTCGAGGGGCTCCAGGCCGTAGAGCTTCCTGAGAATCTCGTTCTTTTCGGCCAGGGGGCCGGCGAGCCGCTCGCGCAGGCGCTGCTCGTCGAGCAGGTCGATGACGCGGATGCCGTTGCGCTCCGACTTGTCGGCGTAGGTGGGCCCGATCCCGCGCCCGGTGGTGCCGATGCGGCGGGCGCCGCGACGCTGCTCCATCGCCTGATCCAGCAGGCGGTGGTAGGGCATGGTCACGTGGGCCGTGGAGGCCAGCTTCAGGCCGCCCACCTCGATGCCGAGCTCGAGCAGCATGTCCAACTCCTCGAGCATCACCCGAGGGTCCACCACCGTGCCTGAACCGATCAGGCAGACGGTGTCGGGATAGAGGATCCCCGATGGGATCAGGTGAAGCTTGAGCACCCGACCGTCCACAACGATCGTGTGGCCGGCGTTCACCCCACCCTGATAGCGCACGACCACATCGGCCGAGCGACTGAGGAGATCGGTGATCTTGCCCTTGCCCTCGTCACCCCACTGTGCACCGATGACGACGACGTTGGCCAAGGACACGGCGGCCCGCAGCCGCTTGTGAGCACAAGCGAAGAGCCTCTCATCCGGCGGGGGAGTTCGTAAAGGGTGATCCCGGGATCAGGCGCCGCGCACCACGCCTCGCTCGGCTTTCTGCAGTTCCTTGGTCACCCGCTCGCGCAGGGCATCGGGCACGGGGCGGTTGGGGTAGTTGGCGTAATGACCCGCCAGGGAATTGAGGGCGGTCTGCATGGTGGTGAAGGACGCCAGACCGTTGACGGCGGCGCGGGGCCGGTAGCGGGCCATGTAGTCGTTGATCAGCCCTCGGGCGCGGCTCTCGGCCTCGGAGCGGCCGGGGTCGTCGGCGGCCAGGGCGATGGTGGCGATCAGGTCGTCCGCCACCGCCACCGTGTCGTCCACATAGCTGCCACTGAGGCTGGAGCTGCTGCTGCAGGCTCCGAGAAGCAGACAGCCGATCAGAGCCAGGACCGCCAGGGCGCGTCCCCAGCGCTCACGCCACCGCTGCAGCGGGAGGGAGAAGGCGGCGGCCATGGCGACGATGCGGAAGAGGCGATCCTAGGGATGGCACCTCTCCCACGTCCGCGGCGGCGATGAACGCCGCTCAGTCCTCGAGCAGTCCCCGTCGCTGCCTGTGGATCCGCGGCAGCAGATGTTCCAGCAGGTCCGATGCCGGCAGCTCCTGCGTCTCCCCGCCGGCACGCTCCACCAGCTCGACCCGGCCCTCGGCGGCGCCGCGGCCCACCACCACCCGCCAGGGGATGCCGAGCAG
>CAZVPB010000304.1:0-1925 GCA_964628165.1 uncultured Cyanobium sp. | reverse complement strand
GCCATCGTTTCGCTCCTCAGTTGCCGCTCTTGGCGCCCACCCGGTTGGCCGGGCGGATGTTGAGCAGGGTGCCGGGCTTGCCGGGCACCGAGCCCTTCACCACCAGCAGGTTGCGCTCCGCATCCACCTTGAGGATGGTGAGCCCGCGGGTGGTGGTCTGCTTGCCGCCGTAGCGGCCCGCCATGCGCTTGCCGGGATAGATGCGGCCCGGCGTGGTGCCGGCTCCGGTGGAGCCGGGCAGGCGGTGATTCTTGGAGCCGTGGCTCATCGGGCCGCGGCTGAAGCCATGGCGCTTCTGGTAACCGGCGAAGCCCCGGCCCATCGTGTCGCCGCTCACATCCACCTTCTGGCCCGCCTCGAAGTCGCCCACGGTGACGGGGGAGCCGAGCTCCAGGCCATCGACGCTCTCGACGCGGTACTCCTTGAAGTGACGCAGAAGATCGTCACCCGACTTGGCCAGGTGGCCGCGGGCCGGCTTGTTCACAAGCTTCTCGCGAACGTCGCCGAAGCCGAGCTGAACGGCGTTGTAGCCGTCGGTCGCGGTTGACTTGAGCTGGGTGATGCGGCAGGGGCCCGCCTCGATCAGGGTGACCGGGACGGCCCTGCCTTCATCGTCGAAGAACTGGGACATCCCCAGCTTCTTCCCGAGAATTCCGATGGACATGGGAGGGAGGTAGACGCCAGCTGGACATCCGGTGTCACCTGGGTCGGAAGGAACCCGGGTGGAAACCGGCGGGGCTGCGGCAGTCGTGACGGTCAGGCTCGGCCTTGGCGGCCGCATGGGGCTGGTGGACAGACCCGATGCGAAATCCAGGGGGCTAGCAGGACGGATCAGGACCCGTTCAGCGGCGGCTGGGACTTGCCTGGACCGGACCGGCTGAGCGGCGCGTTCAGGCAGTTTCCCGGAGGGGCGGACAGAAAGATCCGCGCCAATGGCCGGAGAGGATCACCACCACTGGTGATCCGGTGTCAGGGTCCGGAGGCCCGGCTAGCGGACGGGCGCAGACTTCTGGCACAGCGAATGACTGTACCGCATTGGATGCCGCCATCCCCTCCGCAATTCCGGGAGGGACCGCACCCGTTCCCGCACAGGCTGTCAGACTCTGCCGAGCGATCCAGCCCACGATGCCGTTGCTGCTCACCGGCCGAGGTTTCCGTCAGGAGCTGGAACGGGCCGGAGCCCTGGCGCTGTTCGCGCCCCTGGAGGGCGGCGCCGAAACCCGCCTGCTTCGTCGCCTGCGCGCCGCCGGCTACCGCGCCCAGATCAGCTCGGCCCGTGGCCTGGGTGATCCGGAATCCTTCCTGTTCGGTCTGCACGGCGTCCGTCCGCCCCATCTGGGCCACCAGAGCGTGGGCCGGGGCGCCGCCGTGGGAGAGGTGCAGCGCGTGATGCCCCAGCTGGGACCTCTGCTGGAGGGCAGCCGGCCGATGCTGCTCTGGCTTCTGGAGGGGCAGGTGCTGTCGTCCACCGAGCTGGCGGCCCTGGTCGCCCTCACCCGCCGTGAACCCCGGCTGCGGGTGGTGGTGGAGCTGGGCGGTTCCCGCACCCTGCGCTGGCAACCCCTGGCCGAGCTGATTTGACCCCTGCCGAGCGGGCCCTGGCCTGCGGCCGCTGGGTGAAGTGGATCGCCGGCGCCAGCAATCAGGATCTGGCGGCCATCGAGGATCTGGCGGGGATCTATGCCCTGGCAGGGGTCCACTGCGTGGATCTGGCGGCGGACGCGGCGGTGGTGACGGCAGCGCGGCGCGGCCTGGCCTGGGCCGAGTCCCACGGTGCCGCCCGCCCCTGGGTGATGGTGAGCCTCAGCGATGGGGAGGACCCCCATTTCCGCAAGGCCTGGTTCGACCCCGGGCGTTGTCCGCCCGATTGCCCGCGCCCCTGTGAGCGGGTGTGTCCGGCTCTGGCTATCGGCGAGCAGGCGACG
>CAZVPB010000303.1:0-1940 GCA_964628165.1 uncultured Cyanobium sp. | reverse complement strand
GTGCAGGAACTCTCCCGCATCACCCGCGGCCTCAAGGGGATGGCGCGGGAACTCAACGTGCCGGTGATGGCCCTCTCCCAGCTCAGCCGCGGGGTGGAATCCCGCACCAACAAGCGGCCGATGCTCAGCGACCTGCGCGAATCCGGCTCGATCGAGCAGGACGCCGACCTGGTGCTGATGATCTACCGCGACGAGTACTACAACCCCGAAACCGCCGACCGCGGCATCACCGAGGTGATCGTGACCAAGCACCGCAACGGTCCGGTCGGCACGGTGAAACTGCTGTTCGAGCCCCAGTTCACCCGCTTCCGCAACCTCGCAGCTCCCTGATGATCCGCTCCCGTGCCGCCGTCGCCTGGGCCCCCGGCGAACCCCTCGAAGTCACCGAGATCGACGTGGCGCCCCCCCGGCCCGGGGAGGTGCTGCTCAAGGTGGTGGCCAGCGGCGTCTGCCACACCGACGCCTTCACCCTCTCCGGCGCCGACCCGGAGGGGCTGTTCCCGGTGGTGCTCGGCCATGAGGGGGGCGCCGTGGTGCTCGAGACGGGGGAAGGGGTCACCTCGGTGCGGCCCGGCGACCACGTGATCCCCCTCTACACGCCGGAATGCCGCCGCTGCCGCTTCTGCCTCTCCGGCAAGACCAACCTCTGCCAGGCGATCCGCGCCACCCAGGGCCGCGGCGTGATGCCCGACGGCACCAGCCGCTTCAGCCACAACGGCCGGATGCTCCACCACTACATGGGCACCTCCACCTTCAGTGAGCACACGGTGCTGCCGGAGATCGCCGTGGCGAAGATCAACCCCGCCGCACCGCTGGAGAAGGTGTGCCTGCTGGGCTGCGGCGTGACCACCGGCATCGGCGCCGTGCGGAACACGGCCAGGGTGGAGCCGGGCAGCACCGTGGCGGTGTTCGGCCTCGGCGGCATCGGCCTGGCGGTGGTGATCGGGGCGGTGATGGCCGGCGCCGAGCGGATCATCGGCATCGATGTGAACCCGGAGAAATTCACCATCGCCCGCCAGCTCGGCGCCACCGACTGCATCGACCCCACCGCCTACGAGGAGCCGATCCAGCAGGTGATCGTCGACCTCACCGACGGCGGCGTGGACTACTCCTTCGAGTGCATCGGCAACGTGGAGGTGATGCGGGCCGCCCTCGAGAGCTGCCACAAGGGCTGGGGGGAGTCCACGATCATCGGGGTCGCCGGCGCCGGCGAGGAGATCCGCACGCGCCCCTTCATGCTCGTGACCGGGCGGGTGTGGCGCGGCTCGGCCTTCGGCGGCGTGCGGGGCCGCACCGAGCTGCCGCGGTTCGTGGAGCAGGCGATGGCCGGGGAGATCCCGCTCGACACCTTCATCACCCACACGATGCCGCTGGCGGAGATCAACCGCGCCTTCGAGCTCATGCACGAGGGCAGGAGCATCCGCAGCGTCATCCACTTCTGACTCCCCGCGCCCCTCACCATTCCCTCCCCATGGCCTCCCTGGAGCTGATCGAGGAGCACCGCTGTTTCGGCGGTCTGCAGCGCCGTTACCGCCACACCTCGCGGGAACTGGGTTGCGCCATGACGCTGGGGGTGTTCCTGCCGCCGGCGGCCCTCGATCAGGGAGGCTCCGCCACCGAAGAGCCAGGCGGGCGGGTGCCGGCGCTGTGGTGGCTCTCGGGGCTCACCTGCACGGACGAGAACTTCGTGCAGAAGGCCGGCGGCCAGCGCCTGGCGGCCGAACTCGGCCTGGCGATCGTGACGCCCGACACCAGCCCCCGCGGCGGCGCCGTGCCCGACGACCCCGAGGGAGCCTGGGACTTCGGCCACGGCGCCGGCTTCTACGTGGATGCCACCCAGGAGCCCTGGGCGGGGAATTACCGCATGCACAGCTATGTGGTGGCGGAGCTGCCGGCGCTGCTGGAGGCGGAGCTGCCGCTCGATCCGGCACGGCGGGGCC
>CAZVPB010000302.1:0-1952 GCA_964628165.1 uncultured Cyanobium sp. | reverse complement strand
GCGAACTTCGGGTAGATGCAGCTGCTGCCCAGGAACAGCAGCCGCCGGGCCCCGTGCCGCCAGGCGTTCTCGATCACATGGGTCTCGATCTTGAGGTTGTCGAGCAGGAAATCGGCCGGATAGGCGGCATTGGCCTGAATGCCGCCCACCTTCGCCGCCGCCAGCACCACCACATCGGGACGACGCTCGGCGAACCAGTTCTCCACTGCCACCGCATCGCGCAGGTCGAGCTCGGTGCTGGCGGCGGTGAGCAGAGCGCCTCCCCGGGCGGGATCCCCGTAGCCAGCGCGGCGCAGGGCCCGGCAGATGGCGCTGCCGGCCATGCCGCGGTGGCCGGCCACGACGATGCGGTCGGACGGGCGGATCAGAGGCGTGGGGCGCGGCGCCTCACTCACGGCTGCCCACCACCTTGAAGCCCTTGAGGCGCAGCAGCGCCTCCTTGCGCGCCTCCTCCTTGTCGTGCGCCACCATCTCCGCCACCAGCTCCTCGAGGGTGGTGGTGGGCGTCCAGCCCAGCTTCTGGTGGGCCCTGGTGGGATCCCCCAGCAGCGTGTCCACCTCCGCCGGGCGGAAGTAGCGCGGGTCGATCCGCACCACCACCTCGCCGGTGTCGGCGCGGTGGCCCACCTCGTGCACCCCCTCGCCTTCCCACACGATCGCCGGCCCCTCCGCGCCGCCACTCCAGCCCAGCTCGCCCGCCGCCAGCTCGATGAAGCGGCGCACGCTCTCCTGCCGGCCCGTGGCGATCACGAAGTCCTCCGGCTGGTCCTGCTGCAGCATCCGCCACTGCATCTCCACGTAGTCGCGGGCGTGACCCCAGTCGCGCCGGGAATCGAGGTTGCCCATGAACAGGCAGTCGTCCAGGCCGGCATCGATCCGGGCCAGGCCGCGGGTGATCTTGCGGGTCACGAAGTTCTCGCCCCGCCGCGGCGATTCGTGGTTGAACAGGATGCCGTTGCAGGCATACATCCCGTAGGCCTCGCGGTAGTTCACCGTGATCCAGTAGGCATAGAGCTTGGCCACCCCGTAGGGACTGCGCGGGTAAAACGGGGTGCTCTCCTTCTGGGGGATCTCCTGCACCAGTCCGTAGAGCTCGCTGGTGCTGGCCTGGTAGATGCGCGTCCTGTCGGTGAGCCCGAGCATGCGCACCGCCTCCAGAATCCGCAGCGTGCCCAGCCCGTCGCTGTTGGCCGTGTATTCCGGACTCTCGAAGCTCACCGCCACATGGCTCTGGGCGCCGAGGTTGTAGATCTCATCGGGCTGCACATCCTGCACGATGCGGATCAGGTTGGTGCTGTCCGTGAGGTCGCCGTAGTGCAGCTGGAAGTGGGGCAGCTCGCCATGGGGGCCTCGCTCGTGGGGATCCTGATACAGGTGATCCACCCGGGTGGTGTTGAAGCTGCTGGCCCGGCGCTTGATGCCGTGCACCACATAGCCCTTCTCCAGCAGCAGTTCCGCCAGGTAGCTGCCGTCCTGCCCGGTGATGCCGGTGATCAGGGCTGTCTTGGTCATCAGGGCAGGGCTTGAGTCGTCGGGCGGGTCAGTTGTCGAGCAGGCGGAAGAGGGTGAGCACGTTCACCAGGCCGGTGAGGGGCTGGCTCACGGCGCCGATGGCGTCGGCGCTCACCGCGTAGCGGTTGCGGTTCACGATCACCGTGTCACCCTCCACCAGCGGCGGATTCTTCTCCATCGACACGTCCTGGCCGGGATCGTACGCGTAGGTGCGGCGCTGGGCGCTGCCGTTGCGGAAGATGCGCACCACCTCCACCTTCGACGTCCTGGCCCGCCAGGTCTGGGGACCGCCGGCCGCCAGGATCGCCTGCATCAGCGGCGTGTTGGCCGGCACCTGCAGCCGCCCGGGTGCCTTCACCTCGCCGATCACGTTCACGGTGATCGCGGTGGGCGAGAGGGTACTGGAGGCCAGCTCGGCGCTCAGCTCGGCCGTCTCCTCC
>CAZVPB010000301.1:0-1972 GCA_964628165.1 uncultured Cyanobium sp. | reverse complement strand
GCGCTACGGCGACATGGCCTCGATGCGGGACCTCAAGGCCCGCGTGGGCCCCTTCATCCTGCGCCGGCTCAAGACCGACCGCACGATCATCTCCGACCTGCCGGAGAAGGTGGAACTGCGGGAATGGGTGGGCCTCTCCGGCGAGCAGGTGAAGCTCTACCGCCGCACCGTGGAGGAGAGCCTCGAAGCGATCGCCCGCGCTCCCGCCGGCCAGCGCCATGGCCAGGTGCTGGGACTGCTCACGAAGCTCAAGCAGGTGTGCAACCACCCTGCCCTCCTGCTCAAGGAGGAGGCGGTGGGGGACGATTTCGGTGGCCGCTCCAGCAAGCTTCAGCGGCTCGAGGAGATCCTCGAGGAGGTGATCGAGGCGGGGGACCGGGCCCTGCTCTTCACCCAGTTCGCCGAGTGGGGGCATCTGCTCAAGGCGCACCTCGAACGGGTGTGGCACCAGGAGGTGCCCTTTCTGCACGGGGGCACCCGCAAGACGGAGCGCCAGGCGATGGTGGACCGTTTCCAGGAGGATCCCCGCGGTCCGCAGCTGTTCCTGCTCTCGCTCAAGGCCGGCGGGGTGGGCCTGAACCTCACCCGCGCCAGCCACGTGTTCCACATCGACCGCTGGTGGAATCCGGCGGTGGAGAACCAGGCCACCGACCGTGCCTACCGCATCGGCCAGCAGAACCGGGTGATGGTGCACAAGTTCATCACCAGCGGTTCGGTGGAGGAGAAGATCGACCGGATGATCAGCGAGAAGTCGCGGCTGGCGGAGGAGATCGTGGGCAGTGGCGAGGACTGGCTCGGCGGCCTCGAGGTGAGCCAGCTGCGGGAACTGGTGGCCCTCGAGGAGGGCGCCTGAGGGGGCCGTTGGCGCTCCCCGGTTCACATCCGGTCACAACCTGGCGGCCTCCGGTCATCCAAGGGATGCATCTGCGTGGCAGGTTGATGGGGCGCCGCCCCCCTCACCATGCGTCCCGGATCCCTCCTGGCCAGCGTGATGATTCCGGTGGCCGCGGTCCTGGCGGCCCCGGCCGCCGAAGCCCAGGTGGGCCTCTCGATCCAGCTCGGCGATCCCCGCTACTACGGCCGGCTCGACTTCGGCGACGACTGGGGCTGGGGGTCCGGCCTGCCGCGCGAGGCCCTGCTCTACCCCAGGCCGGTGGTGATCGACCGGCGGTGGCGGGGGCGGGCTCCGGCCCCCGTGGTTCTGCGGGTGCCGCCTGGCCACGCCAAGAACTGGCGGAAGCACTGCCGCCGCTACGGCGCCTGTGGGGTGCCGGTGGTGTTCGTGCGGGACGACTGGTATCGCGATGTGTACAGCCCCCGCTGGCAGGGCTCGCGGGACCGGCGCCGGTGGCGGCGGGAGGACCGGCGGGACTGGCGCCGGGACCGCTGGGAGGACTGGGAGGACTGGCGCGACCGCTGGGACTGAGGGGCCCCCAGCCCCGGCCCGCCATACTCCAGACATGACCGGCACCCCCGCCCCCATCACCACCCAGCTCGGCGAGCAGGGCCTCGCCCAGCAGCCCTGGTGGGTGGAGCAGTGGATGGAGCTGATCAATTCCTACCGCTACAAGAAGAGGCTCGAGCGGGCCTGGGCCTATGCCCGCGAGGGCAACGTTCTCTCGATCCGCTTCGAGGGCCGCCGGGTGCATGCCCGGGTGCAGGGAACCGAGAAGGATCCCTACAAGGTGAAGCTCTGGCTCGATGTGCTGAACGACGAGGACTGGGGCTACGTGCTCGATGCCCTCAGCGCCAAGGCCCGCTGGTCGGCCCAGCTGCTGGCGGGCATCATGCCCGCCGACATCGAGCGGGCCTTCGCCGCCAGCGGCCGGCGCCTCTTCCCCTTCAAGCTGCAGGAGGTGCGCAGCGAATGCAGCTGCCCGGACAAGGCGAATCCCTGCAAGCACGTCAGCGCCGTCTTCTACCTGATGGGGGATCGCTTCAGCGAGGACCCCTTCGTGCTGTTCCAGCTGCG
>CAZVPB010000300.1:0-1988 GCA_964628165.1 uncultured Cyanobium sp. | reverse complement strand
CAACGTGTTCGGTTCGGCGGTGGGCAGCCGCATGCTGCGCTTCTCCACCGCCGCCACCCTCTGCAGCGTGTTCGTGATCCTCGGGGCGGTGATCGGCGGGGCGGGCGCGGCCGAGGGGCTGGGGGAGCTGGGGGCGGTGAACGCCCTGGCGGGCTCCTTCACCACCGCCCTGGCCGCCGCGCTCACCGTCTACTGGATGACGAAGCTGGGCCTGCCGGTGTCCACCACCCAGGCGGTGGTGGGGGCGATCGTGGGGTGGAACTGGTTCAGCGGTTCCGCCACCGACACCGAGCAGCTGGCCAGGATCTTCGCCACCTGGGTGCTGTGCCCGCTGCTGGCCGCCCTCTTCTCGGCGGGGCTCTACCTGCTCACGGTGCGGTGGATCCGCCGCCGCAAACCCCACCTGCTGCGGCTCGACGCGAATGTGCGCGCCGGCCTGATCCTGGCGGGGGTGTTCGGTTCCTACAGCCTCGGCGCCAACAACATCGGCAACGTGATGGGCATGTTCGTGGATTCCTCCCCCTTCCGCGACATCCGCCTCTTCGGGATCGCGGCGATCGACGGGGTGCAGCAGCTGTTCCTGCTCGGGGCGATCGCGATCGCGGTGGGGGTGTTCACCTACTCCCGCCGGGTGATGACCACGGTGGGCGGCAGCCTCATGACCCTCTCGCCGGTGGGGGCGCTGGTGGTGGTGGTGGCCAACGCCCTGGTGCTCTTCCTCTTCTCCTCAAAGGAGCTCTCCGAGGCGGTGCGGAGCGCCGGACTGCCCGCGATCCCCCTGATCCCGGTGTCGAGCTCCCAGGCGGTGATCGGGGCGGTGGTGGGCATCGGCCTGCTGCAGGGCCGCCGGGGCCTCCGTCAGATCCGCTGGAGCGTGCTGGGCCGGGTGGCCTCCGGCTGGGTCACCACGCCGCTGATCGCCGCGCTGGTGGGCTTCGTGCTGCTCTTCGTGGTGCAGAACGTGTTCGGCCAGAAGGTGTACGAGCCGGTGTCCTACCGGCTCTCCCCGCCGGCTCTGGAGCGGCTGGCGGAGCTGGGCTATCCCGCCGGCAGGCTGGGGCCGCCGGGCCCCGCCTTCGGTTCCGCCGCCGCCTTCCGCGGCGACCTGCGCCGCCGCATCCGGCTCGACCGCCGCGGCGAGGCGGAGGTGCTGGCCACCGCGGAGCGGACCCCGCTGCGGGTGGAGGCGCAGCGGCTGCGGGGCGAGGCGGCGGAGGGGCTGAGCCCCGGGCAGATCGAGGCCGTCGAGGCCCTCGACGGCCGCCGCTTCGAACACGGCTGGCAGCTGGCCGAGGCCCTGGCGGACCTCTCCCCCGCCTGGCGCGCCGGCGATGCCGCCGGCGAAGGCCGCCTGGCGGGCCAGCTGCGGCGGCTGGAGAAGCTCTTCCGGCTGCCGGCGGAGGCCTCAGGCCCCTGAGGGCAGCAGCAGCAGGGCGAGCAGGGCGGCCAGCAGAGTCTGGAGGGCATTGACCCGCTCGTTGGTGAGCACGGCGGGCCAGCGCTGCTGCAGGGTGGCGCCGATCAGGCTCTCCGCCAGGGTGGCCACCAGGCCGATGGCGGTCACCGCCAGCCAGACCGGGCCGCCCTGGATGAGGCCGAGCAGCAGCATCACCAGGGCCATGAGGCCGCTGCCCACGAGGCTGGCGAGGGTGCCCTCGAGGCTCACCGCCCCCTCGGTGCCGGCCGCCACCGGCCGCAGGGTGGTGATCAGCAGGGCGCGGCGTCCCCAGCGCTTGCCCACCTCGCTGCCGAAGGTGTCCGCCAGCTTGGCGGCGAAGCTGGCGGCGAAGGCCGCCAGCAGCCACGGCACCCTCTCCGCGGGGGCCCGGCAGGCCAGCAGGGCCAGCACCGTGCCCACCAGCGCCGAGCCCCACACGTTCTCGGGTCCGCGGCGGCCGCCCCGGGCTTCGGCCAGCCCGCCGGCCTGCTTGGTGGCGAAGCCGAGCCGGGTCACCAGGGAGCCGAAGCCGAGGTAAGCCACCACCGCC
>CAZVPB010000299.1:0-1994 GCA_964628165.1 uncultured Cyanobium sp. | reverse complement strand
TCCCCGGCCCTGACGGGCGCGGCTACGTGCTGCGCCGCATCCTGCGCCGGGCCGTGCGCCACGCCTACCTGCCCAACGTCCCCCTGCAGGGCGCCGACCTCCGCGGTGCCGATCTCAGCGGGTCGGTGCTCACCAAGGCGTTCGGGGCCGTGTTCGCGGTGGCGTTCCATCCCGACGGGGAGCGATTCGCCACCGGCGAGATCACCGGCAGGCTGCGTCTCTGGAGGCTGGAGGAGGATCCGTGGCTCTGGAGCCGTCAGGCGGCTCCCCAGTGGCTGTGGGCGATCCGCTTCAGTCCGGACGGGTCCCTCCTGGCCGCCGCCGGTGGAGGTCGCACGGTGACCCTGTGGGACAGCGAGCGGGGCCATCGGATCCGGGAACTGGCGGGTCATCGGGACCAGGTGTATGGGTTGGCCTTCGATCCGGCCGGCGGGCGGCTGGCCGCCGCCGGGGGGGATGGCACCGTGCGGGTCTGGCGGGTGGTGGACGGGGAACCGCTGCTGACCCTGGCGGGCCATGACGGACCGGTGGCGGCGGTGGGCTTCTGTCCCATGGGGGAGCGGCTGTTCAGCGGCGGTGCCGACGGCACCCTGCGGATCTGGGATGCGGCCGGCGGTGAACCGGTCGCCTGCGTGACGGCCGACCGCGCCGATGTCCGCTGTCTGGCGGTGGATCCCCTCGGCCGCTGGATCGCCACCGGCGGCGGGGAAGGGGTGATCAGGCTCTGGTCCATGGGGGAGCCGCTCCTCCTGGAGACCCTGCGCGGCCACCGCTCCCATCTGGTGAGCCTGGCGTTCAGCGGCGATGGAGCGCTTCTGGCCAGCAGCGGCACCGATCATGCGGTACGCCTCTGGGAGATGCCCGGCGGCCGGGCCCTGGCCACCCTCAGCGGTCCCGCCAGCTGGCTGCACCGCGTCTGCTTCAGCCCCGTTGGCCGCTCCCTCCTCTGCGGCGGCAGCGACTACAGCGTGCGGCACTGGGCCGTTCCTCAGGGAACCCTGCTGCGCAAGTGGGTGGGGTATTGCAACTGGATGTGGTGGGCGGAATACAGCCCCGATGGCCGCTGGATCGTCAGTGCCGGCGGCGACCGCACGGTGCGGATCTGGGAGGTGGCGAGCGGCCGCCAGCACCGGATCCTGCGCGGCCATCGGGCCTGGGTTCTCTCGGCGGTGTTCTCGGCTTCCTACGACGCCGCCGGCAGCCGCATCGCCAGCGCCGGAGACGAGGCGATCCATCTCTGGGAAGCGGCCAGCGGCCGCAGGCTCGCCACGCTGCGCGGCCACCGCGGCGAAGTGCTCTGCCTGCAGTGGAGCCCCACGGCGCCTCTGCTGGCCAGCGGCGGCAGCGACTACAGCGTGCGGCTCTGGGATCCTCGCCGTCCGGAAGCCTCAGGAGTGCTGAGCGGCCACCGCGACTGGGTGCGCAGCCTGGCCTTCGATCCGGCCGGCGGCCGCGTCGCCAGCGGCAGCCACGACCGCACGGTGCGCCTCTGGGACATGGCGAGCGGCACCTGCGCCCTGGTGCTCGATCGCTTCGAGGCGTGGGTGTGGGGGGTGGCCTTCACCCCCGACGGCCACCATCTGGTCACGGCCTCCGGCACCGACCTCACCCTGTGGGATCTGCGGCAGGGCACCGCCGTGCGCCGGTTTGCGGGACACGGCAGCTGGATCCGCACCATCGCCGTGAGCGGCGACGGCCTGTGGCTGGCTTCCGGCAGCAGCGACGGCGCGATCCATGTGTGGGATCTGCACCGGGGGAAGAAGCACACCTCCTGCGACGGCCACACCGATCAGGTGCTCTCGGTGCGCTTCAGTCCCGATGGGGGAAGGCTGGTGAGTGGCAGCGCCGACGAGACGCTGAGGATCTGGGAGCGGTCCAGCGGCGGTTGTGTGGCGACACTCCGGGCCGAGGGGCTCTACGCCGGCACCCGCATCACCGGGGTGACAGGTCTGGCTCCCGCCGCCCTGGAGAGCCTGCGGGCACTGGGGGCCATT
>CAZVPB010000298.1:0-1996 GCA_964628165.1 uncultured Cyanobium sp. | reverse complement strand
GCCATGGTGCGGTCGAAGTCGGCCTTGGTGGCGCCCATGCCGAGGGGGATGGCGGCCATCTGGATGATCTCGGCGGCGTGCTCGCCCACCATGTGGCAGCCGAGCACGCGGTCGGTGGCGTCCTCCACCACCAGCTTCAGCAGCACCCGCGGGCCGCGGCCGGGAAGCGCCTGGTTCATCGGCCGGAAGCGGGCGCGGTGGATGCGGATGGCATCGGCGCCGTGGCGCTCGACCGCCGCCTCCTCGCTGAGGCCCACCGAACCCAGTTCGGGCTGGCTGAACACGGCGCTGGCGATCAGCTCGTGGTCCACCTGCCGCGGCCGGCGGCCGTAGACGGTGTCGGCGAAGGCGCGGCCCTCGTCGATCGCCACGGGGGTGAGGTTCACCCGGTCGGTCACGTCGCCGACGGCGAAGATGTGGGCCACGTTGGTGGTCTGATCGGCGTCCACGGGAATGCGGTGCCCCTCGCAGGACACGCCGGCGGCCTCCAGGTTGAGCCCCTCGAGGAAGGGCCGCCGGCCGGTGGCCAGCAGCACCCCGCCGCAGTGGTGCCGTTCGCCGCTCTGGCTGGTGAGGGTGAGGTTTCCGGGGCTCCCCTCGATCGCGGCGGGGCTGTGGGTGAAGCGCAGCTCGATGCCGAGGGCCTCCATGCCCTCCTGCACGGCGGTGGAAAGCTCCCGGTCGAAGCCCCGCAGCAGATGGTCGCTGCGCACCAGCTGGGTCACCGCCACGCCGGTGCCGGCGAGGATGCAGGCGAACTCGCAGGCGATGTAGCCGCCGCCCACCACCACCACCCGCTCGGGGAAGGACTCCAGCAGGAACATGTCGTCGCTCACCCAGCCCAGCTCGGCGCCGGGAATCGCGGGCCGGTGGGGCCGCCCCCCGACGGCCACCAGGATCCGCTCGCCCCGCAGCGTCCGTTCGGCGCCCTCGCCGTCGCGCACCACCACGTGGTGGGAATCGGCGAAGCGGCCCCAGCCCCGCACCAGCTCCACGCCGGCCTTCTCCAGCAGGGTGATGTGCACGCCGTTGAGCCGGTCCACCTCGGCCCGCACGTTGGCCAGCAGGGTGCCGCTGTCGCAGCGGAAGTTTCCGCCGATGCCGGCCTCACCGGTTTCCTCCGAGCCGCGGATCCGCCAGCCGTAGCTGGCGGCATCGGCGAGCAGGTGGTGGTAATGCGAGCCATACACCAGCAGCTTCTTGGGCACACAGCCGCGGATCACGCAGGTGCCGCCCACCCGGTCCCCCTCCACGATCGCCACCGAGGCGCCGTGGGAGGCGGCCCGCTTCGCGGCCGCCAGCCCGCCGGAGCCGGCGCCGATCACCACCAGGTCGTAGCTGTCGCTCATCGGGACGGGGAGTCGTCTGGGGAGATCCTGTCAGGTTGGGCCGGGGTCAGCGCCAGGGCCGGCAACCATGGGGTGTTCCGTGTGCTGGCGGGAACGGCGGATCGGCAGAGGGGGGGGGCTCAACTCAGATCGTCAGATTGCTGGTCGATCAGCGATCGGATAGAGAGCCTCAGGGGAGGAAGGTCACGCTCTACGGTCTCCCAGACCTGAGCAAGATTCACACGGAGATAGTCGTGAATCAGCACATCTCTCATTCCCGCCATTACCTTCCAAGGTATACCTGTCGTGCTGCCACGAAGATCGGCAGATAGATTCTTCACAGCTTCTCCGATGACGATCAGGTTGCGGATCACTCCATCCTGGTGAAGTGTTGAGGCGAGAAAGGTGATTTTGCCATCCTGCGTGTAGCTGCTGATCCGCTCAAGGGCCTCCATAATACTTTCGAGATAGAGCAAGTCCTTGTTCACAGCGGTCGGGCTTCCGCAATCACATGCTTCCGGATCCGTGGATGCAACTGATCAGCTTCGGCCAGGTCGATGCGGCAGCCCAGCAACGCTTCCAACTCCAGGCGTAGGGCGATGGTCTCCAGCAAGGACTGACCCTCCTCGAAGTCCACCAGCAGATCAAGGTCGCTATCGGCACTTTCG
>CAZVPB010000297.1:0-2001 GCA_964628165.1 uncultured Cyanobium sp. | reverse complement strand
GCGACGGCCCCTGATCGCGCTCGTTGCCGATCCCGCCCTGTGGGGGCGGAATCGGACGACCACGGGGGCCTGATTTCTGCCTCTATCAGGCGGCAAGAAGTTCGACAGGGCGTGGATGATTGATCCACACCACTGCGGGTTGCTTCCAGCAGCGCTGGTGGCGACTCCATCGTGCTGGATGCAGCCGGTAGGCCTTTTCATACGTTTGCCGTCTCACTTCGCAGATCACATCGGCAAGGCCGTGATGCCGTTGGCTGGGCGTCACGTACTTGATCCCGCTGTGGCGGTGTTCCTCGTTGTACCAGGCAACGAATTGCCTCACCCACGCGATGACGGCCTCCACACTCCGGAACCAGCGAGCTGGGTAGCTAGGATGAACCTTGAGGGTGCGGAACAGGGCTTCCGAGAAGGGGTTGTCGTTGCTCACCCTTGGTCGCGAGAACGACTGGTCGATCCCCATGTCCCGCAACTTGGCCGCCAGTGTGAACGAACGCATGGGACCGCCGTTGTCGGAGTGCAGAACGGGTTGCTCGGCCTCCCCGAGACCCTCGGCGCGACAGGCGTTCTCGATCAGCCGGGCAGCGAGTTTGCCGCATTCGCGATCATGCACTTCAGCCGCCACGATCTTGCGGCTCCAGACATCCATCACCATGTAGAGATAGTGCCATTTGCCCTTGATCCTGCTGGGCAGGAGAGTGATGTCCCAGCTCCAGATCTGGTTCGGCCCACTGGCCATCAGCCTGGGCACAGGACGCGGCTGCCGTGGTGGTTTCGTGCTGCCGCGATGCTGCAGCAGGCCTTCTTCCCGCATGATGCGGTAGAAGCTCATCTCCGAGGCGATGTAGACACCTTCCTCCGCCAGGATGGCGATGATCTGGGCGGGCGTCAGATCAGCAAAGCGCGGATCATTGACCGTATCGATCACCTGCTGGCGTTCGGCGGCGGTGAGCTTGTGCGCCACCCGCCGCGGAGCGCCCCTGCGGCCATCGACACTGGTGCCGCTGCAGCGGATCGCCTGCCGCCAGCGCCTGAGCGTGCGGGCCGACACGCCCAGGATGCGGGCGATGCCTGCCGCCGGTGCCCCGGCGGCGGTGCCCATCTGCAGCAGCTCCACGGCCCTCCGGCGGTCCTCCGGGGCGATCAGCTCTCCCCGTCCTGCGGCCAGAGGGCCTTGCACTTTTCCGAGACCATGAGCAGTGCCGCAGCCTCCGCCAGGGCCTTCTCCTTCTTGCGGAGTTCCCGCTCCAGGCGCCGGATCTCACGGGCCTGCTCCTGGTTCCTGCGCTGCAGCTCCTTGTGATCGGACATCGAGGGAGCCGTGGGGCTGTTGGCATCCTCGGCGGCCTGCCGCCAGCGGGCAAGCTGCCTGGGGTACAGACCCCGTTCCCGACAGAACGCCCCGAGATCAGCGCCGCTGAGCCCAGAGGACTGGATCACGGCCGCCAGCTTGTCGGCAGGACTCCACTGCTCCGGCGCCTTGCTCGTGGCCGGCACCAGCTGGCCCTCCTTCTGCCACTGGGCGCGCCAGTTGTAGAGGGTCTGGGTGGTGATGCCCGTGGAGCGGGAAATCTCGGCCACGCTCTCCCGGTTGGGCGGGCTCATCCGCTTGCGGATCGCGGCCCGCACCGCGGCGTCATACGGCGGTTTCATCAGTCATGGTTGGAGCCCCCGGTGGACGGTCAGACCGAGGGGACAACTTCGCTGGTAGCGGGGGCGGCAGCGGCACCCTCGGCGTTGGAATCGCAGGACCCGCTGCTGGCGACAGCCAGAGGTGGTCTGGATCAATCCGCCACCAACAGAAAACAGCATCACTCCAGCTAAGTTGGGGATGGCGGCCTAATCGGCGGCAGGGGCGTCATCATTCCTGGCAGCTACCGTTCTCCCATCCAGATGCATTGCAGTCACTGGGTTCTGGGCAAATTCAGGGGCGTCTGTGGAGATGCTGCTGGCGATCTATGCGCGGAAGGCTCCTAGTAGCGGGCGTGGCGTCTCATCACTCTG
>CAZVPB010000296.1:0-2026 GCA_964628165.1 uncultured Cyanobium sp. | reverse complement strand
TGCGCTCCATGAACTCGCTCATGTCGAGCCGCACCAGCGCCTCCTCCTCGTCGAAGAGGGAAGCGGCCAGGGCCTTGGCCAGTTCCGTCTTGCCCACGCCGGTGGGACCGAGGAAGAGGAACGACCCCACCGGCCGGCTGGGCACCTGCATGCCGGCGCGGGAGCGGCGGATCGCCGCCGCCACCGCCGCCACCGCCTCGGGCTGGCCCACCACCCGCTCCCCCAGCCGGGCCTCGAGATCGAGCAGCTTCTGGCGCTCGCCGGCCATGAGCCGCTGCACAGGAATGCCGGTGGAACGGGCCACCACGTCGGCGATGTCGCCCTCCTCCACCACCTCCCGCAGCAGGGGCTCGCTCTGCAGCTCGGATTCGAGGATCGGACGGCGCTCCTGCAGCGGCTGCAGTTCGTCGAGCCGCAGCCGGGCGGCCTCCTCGAAGTCGGCCAGACGCTCGGCCTCCTCGATGGCCTGGCGCAGTTCCTCCTCCCGCCGGAGCAGATCCCGCAGCTCGGCCAGCCGCTCCCGCTCCGCCGACCAGCGCCGTTCCAGGTTCTCGAGGTTCCCGTGGGCGCGGCGGCGCCGTTCCTGCAGGGCGACCCGCTCGTCCCGCGGCGCGTTCTCCGCCGCGAGCAGGGCGAGTTCCGCGCGGCGCAGCTCGGTTTCGGCCTCCTCCACCAGCCGCGGCTTGGAGGTGGCCTCCATCCGCAGCAGGGCGGCGGCCTCGTCGACGAGGTCGATGGCGGAGTCGGGCAGGCAGCGGTCGGTGAGGTAGCGGTCCGCGAGCCGGGCGGCGGCCACCAGGGCCCCGTCGCTGATGCTCACCCCGTGGTGCAGCTCGTAGCGCTCCCGCAGACCCCGCAGGATCTCGACGCAGGTGTCGCGGTCCGGCTCCCGGACCGTGACCTGCTGGAAGCGGCGCTCGAGGGCGGGGTCCTTCGCCACGGTGCGGCGGAAGTCCTCGGGCGTGGAGGCCCCGATGCAGCGGAGTTCGCCACGGGCCAGGGCGGGCTTCAGCAGGCTGCCCACGTCGGGACCGGAGCGCTCGCCGTCCACCACCGTGTGGAGTTCGTCGATGAACAGCACCACCCCGCCGGCGGCCCCGCTGCCGCGGGCCTCGGCCTCGCCGATCTCCGCCAGCACGCTGCGGAAGCGCTCCTCGAACTGGCCGCGGAACTTGGCGCCGGCGATCAGGGCGCCGAGGTCGAGGGCCACCAGCCGCAGGCCCCGCAGACCCTCCGGCACCTCACCGGCCACGATCCGCTGGGCCAGTGCCTCCACCACCGCCGTCTTGCCCACCCCGGGCTCGCCGATGAGCACCGGGTTGTTCTTGCCGCGGCGGGAGAGCACCTGGATGAGTCGGCGGATCTCCGCATCACGGCCGATCACCGGATCGAGCTCGCCGGCGGCGGCGGCGGCGGTGAGGTCGCGTCCGTAGCGGCTGAGGGCCGTGGGCTCCGCCTCGCCCTCGCCGCCGACCTCCACCGGCTCGAGCCGCAGGCCGGCGGACTCCTCCGCCGTCGCTGCGGCGGACGCAGGGGCCCGCCGGGACGCCGCCTCCGCCGGCGTCGGAGCTTCCAGCGCCGCGTCACCGCCCCGCTCCCCGGGCTGCCACTGGCGCCGCAGCAGGTCTTCGCTGAGCCCCTGCTCCCGCAGCAGCTCGGCCCCGATGCGCGGCTCCCCCAGCAGCGCCAGCAGCAGGTGGGGCACGTCGATCAGCCGTGATCCCCAGGCCGCCCTCCGCCTGTCGGCCACCAGGAGCAGATCCTCGAGGGCGTCGCCGATGTAGAGGACGTCGTCCGGGGCGGCGGGCTGATCGGCGCAGAAGCGCTCCAGCCGCTCCAGCACCCGGTCCTCGTCGAGGGGAAGGGTCTCGACCCAGCTGGCGAAGCGGCGGTCGAGGAGCAGGGCCAGCAGCAGGTGCTCCACGTCCATGGAGCCGTGGCGCCAGCGGCGGGCCTGGTCCTGGCTGGCCAGCAGCAGGTCCCAGGCCGCTTCGCTGAAGCGGTCGGGCTCGCCGGTGAGGCTGGG
>CAZVPB010000295.1:0-2040 GCA_964628165.1 uncultured Cyanobium sp. | reverse complement strand
CCGATCGCCAACGCCTCCCGGCCGATCAGCAGCGCCGAGCTCGAGGCCTGCGCCGCCAACGGCATCACCTTCATCGAGCTGCCCCTGGCCTTCGATGCCCTCACGGTGGTGGTGAACCGCGACAACGACTGGGCGAGCACCATCAGCACCGAGGAGCTCTCACGCATCTGGTCGAAGCAGGCGGAGGGCCAGGTGAAGACCTGGAAGCAGGCCAACAGCGGCTGGCCGGAGCGGCCCCTGCAGCTCTGCGGCCCCGGCACCGACTCGGGCACCTTCGACTACTTCAACGAAGCCATCAACGGCGACAAGACCAACTCGCGCACGGACGTCGAGACCAGCGAGGACGACCTGGTGATCGTGAAGTGCGTGGCCGAAGACGCCAACGCCATGGGCTACTTCGGCTTCCCGTACTTCAAGGACAATGCCGATCGACTCAACGCCCTGGCGATCGATGCGGGGGCCGGTCCCGTCGCCCCCTCGGTGAAGACGGCCCAGAACGGCAGCTACAAGCCGCTGTCGCGGCCCCTGTTCATCTACGTGAACGACAGAAAGATGCGGGAGGACGACACCATCCGCAGCTTCGTGGGCTTCACGGTGGGCAACGGCCTCACCTTCGTGGAGGAGGCCGGCTACATCCCCCTTCCCGCCGACACCTACCGGCTGGTGGAAAGCAAGCTCTACCGCCACATCCTCGGCACCTCCTTCGGCGGCGATCTGCCGATCGGGCTCACCATCGGCGAGGCCCTGCGCCGCAGCTTCGAGGACACCCGCAAGGAGGGCTACCGCTGAACTGGCTCAGCCGCTGACAGCGGCCTGCTGCAGCTGCCGCGGCGGCGTGGGCAGACGCCTGCCGGCGAGGAAGGCCAGGCCCACCAGCAGGCATGAGGCCCACAGACAGGCCTGCAGCCCGCCCACCAGGAACAGGGCCCCGGACAGCAGGGTGCCCAGCAGACGGCCGGCGGCATTGGCCATGTAGTAGAAGCCCACATTCAGGCTCACATCGTCGGCTTCGGTGTACGCGAGAATCATGTAGCTGTGAATCGAGGAATTCATGGCAAACACCACTCCGAACACCATCAGCCCCACCACCACGGCAATGCCGGGGTGGCCCACCTCACGCCACAGGCTGATGGCGATCAGCGCCGGAATCGCTGCGAGCACGGCCGCCCAGAACTGCACGGCCGGCGGACCGGGGGGCCGATCACTGCCCCAGGCCCGGCGCAGGCTGGGGGCCGAACCCTGGATGATCCCGTAGCCGATCACCCACAGGCCCATGAAGCCGCCCACCTTCCAGAAGTCCCAGCCGAGGCTCGCCTGCAGGAATACGGGCAGAGCCACCACAAACCACACATCGCGGGCGCCGAACAGGAAGAAACGGGCCAGCGACAGCACATTGATGCCCTCGCTCTTCGAGAGCAGAGACTTGAAGGCGGGTTTGCTCTTCATCCTGCCGATGTCCCGCGGCAGCAGCAGGGTGACCAGAAAGGCCACGGCCAGCCAGCCGGCCAGCACCACCACGCCGGCGTTGAAGCCCACGGTGGTGAGCAGAACACCACCCACAAAAAAGCCCAGGCCCTTGAGGGCGTTTTTGGCGCCGGTGAGGATGGCCACCCAGCGAAACAACTGCCCCTCGCCGCGGCTGTGATCGTCGGGGGTTTCGGGCACCACCACGCGAATGGCGCTCTTGGCGCTCATCTTCTCGAGATCCTTGGCGATGCCGCTGAGGGCCTGGGCCACCATCACCCACACCACCGAGAGCAGCCTGGGCCAGGTGTCCGCCACCGGCACCAGCAGCAACAGGGCCACGATCTGCAGCACCGTGCCGATCCAGAGCGTGAGCTTCAGACCGAAACGGGCGCCGAGCCAGCCGCCGTAGAGGTTGGTGAGAACCCCGAAGAACTCATAGAAAATGAACAGAAAAGCCACCTCAAGCGTGGTGAATCCCAGCTTGAGAAAGTGGAACACCACCAGCATGCGCAGGGCCCCATCGGTGATGGTGAAGGCCCAGTTGTTGGCCGTGATGATGCTGTACTGCTGAAC
>CAZVPB010000294.1:0-2053 GCA_964628165.1 uncultured Cyanobium sp. | reverse complement strand
AGGCCGATGGCCTGGGCGGCGAAGCAGCAGAGGCTGAGCATCACGAACGAGGCCACCACGACTTCTCCAGGAGCCTTGAGGCGGTCGAGCAGCCAGTCGAAGGCGGGAGCGGCGGTGCGACTGAGGAAGAGGGCGGCGGCCACGAACACACCTGCGGCGGCCACGAGCTTGAGGATCGGGCCGATGGCGAAGCCGTCGCCGCCGGCCAGGCTCACCACCACCGCCAGGATGACGATCCCGAGGATGTCATCGAGCACGGCGGCGCCGATCACGGTCTGGCCCTCGCGGGTCTTGAGGAACCTGAGCTCCCCGAACACGCTGGCGGTGATGCCGATGGAGGTGGCGGTCATCGCCGCCCCGGCGAACACCGCCGGGATCAGCGGCACGTCGAAGAGGTAATAGAGGCCTGCGGTGCCGAGGGCGAAGGGCAGCACCACCCCGGTCACGGCCACGGTGGTGGCCTGCACCCCCACGGCCACCAGTTCATCGAGCTCGCTCTCCAGTCCGGTGAGGAAGAGCAGGGCGAACAGGCCGATCTCCGAGAGGGCCTGGAGGTTGGGGAAGGTTTCGGCGTACACCTCCTGCACGGTGGCGGGCGTCACCTCCGCCAGCGATCCCACCAGACCGAGCAGACCATCACTGAGCTGGGCCTGGGCTTCGGGGGGCACGATCAAATGCAGACCCGACACGCCGATGAGCACACCGGCCACCAGTTCCCCAAGGATGCAGGGCAGCTGGATGCGCACCATCAGCTCCGCCAGGAGGCGGGCGGCCACGAAGATCACCAGGAACTCACCCACACCGATGAGCGTTTCGGTCACCTCGAGCTGGTGACTGCCCACTTCCAGCAGCAGGGCCGGCAGGGCGGGGCCGGGAAATGGCAGAGCGAGGGTCAGCGGCGGATCCAGGGGCACGTCCATGGATGGGAATCGAAGGGGCGGCGAAGGCAGGGGTCCGGTGCCGCCGGCGCGGCGACCCTAAGGCCGTGCGCCGGTGTTCGGTTGCTGATGGCTAATCGCAACCGGGGGTGGGCGATGGCAACCATCGCTACGGTCGGAAAACTGCAGATCTGGAATGGCGCAGGCGACTCCCACCCCAACCCCCCCAACACTCGCCACGGCCCGGCCCGCCAATCTGCGCCTGCCGACACCCGGCTGCTACGCCGATCCCCATCGCAGTGGGCTCAGCGCCGCCGACGTGTTCGACGGCATGACCGAACACCTCTTCTACACGCTCGGCAAGCTGGCCCCCACCGCCAGCCGGCATGACCTCTACATGGCCCTGAGCTACGCGGTGCGCGACCGGCTGATGACGCGCTACCTGGCCGGTCTGGAGGCGCTGCGCAAGACACCCACCCGGGTGGTGGCCTACCTGTCGGCCGAGTTCCTGATCGGCCCCCAGCTGGGCAACAACCTGCTGATGCTCGGCATCCAGGAGGCGGCGGCCGAGGCGCTCAAGGGCTTCGGCATCCAGCATCTGGGGGAGATCCTCGATGTGGAGGAGGAACCGGGGCTGGGCAACGGCGGCCTGGGCCGCCTGGCGGCCTGCTTCCTGGAATCGCTCGCCTCCCTGGAGATCCCCGCCACCGGCTACGGCATCCGCTACGAGTTCGGGATCTTCGACCAGCTGATCCGCGACGGCTGGCAGGTGGAGATCACCGACAAGTGGCTCAAGGGCGGCTGGCCCTGGGAGCTGCCCCAGCCCGATCAGGCCTGCTTCGTGGGCTTCGGCGGCCGCACCGAGACCTACCGCGACGGGGACGACGTGCTGCGCAGCCGCTGGATTCCCGCCGAGCACGCCATCGGCGTGCCCCACGACGTGCCGGTGCTGGGCTACCGGGTGAACACCTGCGACCGTCTGCGCCTCTGGCGGGCCGATGCCACCGAGAGCTTCGACTTCTACGCCTTCAACATCGGCGACTACTACGGCGCTGTGGAGGAGAAAGTGGGCAGCGAAACCCTCTCCAAGGTGCTCTATCCCAACGACGGCACCGACGAAGGCCGGCGGCTGCGGCTCAAGCAGCAGCACTTCTTCGTGAGCTGCTCGCTGCAGG
>CAZVPB010000293.1:0-2056 GCA_964628165.1 uncultured Cyanobium sp. | reverse complement strand
TCGGGCAGCTTCGGACCGAAGGCGTTCAGGGCGTCGAAGGAGTGCTGGCGGGTGGCCTTGCCCTTGTCCTCGGGGCTGAAGCTGGGGAGGGTGGAATCCCAGTCCTGGGGCAGCTCACCCCGCAGGATGCGCTCGAAGTCCGCCGCCTCGGCGGGATGGGCTGCGCGGTAGGACTCCAGACGCCGGGTCCACTCGTCCTCGGCCTCGGCTCCGCGGGCGATCGCCTGGCGCCAGTGGTCGTAGGCCTCCTGGGGCACCTCGAACTCGCCGAAGCTCCAGTCGAGCGCCTTGCGGGTCAGTTCGGCCTCCTCGGCACCCAGCGCGGCACCGTGCACACCGGCGGTGTTGGCCTTGTTGGGGGAGCCGTAGCCGATGGTGGTGGTCACCTTGATCAGGCTGGGACGGTCGGTGACGGAACGGGCCGTCTCCAGGGCCCTGGTGATGGCGTCGACGTCGGTGTTGCCGTCGGGAACGTGCTGGACGTGCCAGCCGTAGGCCTCGTAGCGCTTGAGCACGTCCTCGGTGAAGGACACGCCGGTGTCGCCGTCGATGGTGATGTGGTTGTCGTCGTAGAGGGCGATGAGCTTGCCCAGGCCGAGGTGGCCGGCCAGGGAGGCGGCCTCGCTGGCCACACCCTCCTGATTGCAGCCGTCACCCATCAGCACGTAGGTGTAATGGTCGACGACGGTGTGGCCGGGCCGGTTGAAGCGGGCCGCCAGATGCGCCTCGGCGATCGCCAGCCCCACCGCATTGGAGATGCCCTGGCCGAGCGGTCCGGTGGTCACCTCCACGCCGGGAGTCTCGAAGGTCTCGGGGTGGCCGGGGGTGCGGGAGTCCCACTGGCGGAACTGCTTGATGTCCTCGAGGCTGACGCTGTCGTAGCCGGTGAGGTGCAGCAGGGCGTAGAGCAGCATGCAGCCGTGGCCGGCCGAGAGCACGAACCGGTCCCGGTTGAACCAGCGGGGGTTCTTGGGGTTGTGGCGCAGCACCCGGTCCCACAGGGCGAAGGCCATCGGTGCGCAGCCCATCGGCAGGCCCGGGTGCCCCGAGTTGGCCTTGTTGATGGCATCGACCGCCAGGAAGCGGATGCTGTTGATGCAGAGGCTCTCGACGGGGCTCTCGACCGGGCGGGAGGGGGCGACGACCATGGCGTGTCTCGGCGAAGGGGGCGAGGGACTGGGGAGGGAGGAGTACCGGTCGGCGGAACTCAGTTCATCCGACGGAAGGCGAGGCAGACGTTGTGACCGCCGAACCCGAAGGAGTTGGAGAGCACCACGTTCAGGCTGTGTTCCCGGGCCTGGTTGGGAACGACATCCAGATCACAGGCAGGATCCGGATCGTGGTAGTTGATCGTAGGGGGTACCAGGTTGTGGCCGATCGCGAGCACCGCGGCCACCGCCTCGATGCCGCCGCTGCCCCCCAGCAGGTGGCCCGTCATCGACTTGGTGGAGCTCACCGGGATCCGGCGGGCATGCTCGCCGAGGGCCGCCTTGATGGCTGCCGTCTCGTTGCTGTCGTTGGCCGGGGTGCTGGTGCCGTGGGCATTCACGTAGTCGACCGCCTCGGCGGACAGCCCCGCGTCGGCCAGGGCGAGCCGCATCGCTTCGGCCCCGCCCACGCCCCCCGGGGAGGGGGCGGTGATGTGATGGGCATCGCAGGTGGTGCCGTAGCCCACGATCTCGGCCAGCACCTCGGCGCCGCGCGCGGTGGCGTGCTCCAGGCTCTCCAGCACCAGGATCCCCGCCCCCTCCCCGATCACGAAGCCGTCGCGGCCGGCATCGAAGGGACGGCTGGCCGTGGCGGGGTCGTCGTTGCGGAAGGAGAGGGCCTTGGCGCTGGCGAAGCCGGCGAGGCCGAGGGGCGTGATCGCGGATTCGCTGCCGCCGCACACCATCACATCGGCCAGCCCCAGCTGGATCAGGCGGAAGGCGTCGCCGATGGCGTTGGATCCGGCGGCGCAGGCGGTGGCCACGGCGCTGCTCGGGCCCCGGGCGCCGAGGGCGATGGCGGCCAGACCGGCGGCCATGTTGGGGATCATCATCGGCACGCAGAAGGG
>CAZVPB010000292.1:0-2068 GCA_964628165.1 uncultured Cyanobium sp. | reverse complement strand
AAGCCCCAGGAGGCCGAGAGCACGCCGCCGAGGGCGGTGGCCTTGCCCGGCTCGATGCCGAGCGTTGCCAGCTCCCGCCGCTGGGTGCCGGGCGTGGCGGCGGCGATGCCCTGCAGCAGGTAGGCGGTGCCCCCCCAGGCGACGCGGTCGGAGAGGCCCCGCGCGTTCACCCCGAGACGGAGGTAGCCGCTGGTGGGACGCCTGAGGGTTTCCGGCAGCAGCGAGGGAAGGGCCCGGTCGTCGAGGTAGGTGTTCGATCGGCTTGAGCTGTACCCGGCGAAGACGCTCCAGCGGTCCCGCAGGGTCTCGCGGAAGACCCACTCCAGCTGCCCCAGCCACTGGTACTGGCTGGTGGAGAGGCCGTCGAGGGGCTCGGGCAGCTCCACCAGGTTGCGGCGCGTGTAGCCGAAGGCGCCGGTGAGATAGAGCTGATCGGCCACCGGCAGGGTGTAGCTGAGGGAGGCGATCCCGGTGCCGTAGTCCCCCTCGTCGCTCAGGTTCACCTCGCCGTAGAGGAGGAGGGTGTCGTCGGGGAGCAGCAGGGAGGGCTTCAGGAAGGTGAGCAGACCCCGGAATTCGCCTGAGCCGTCGTTGCCGTCGTTGCGGAGCGCCTGGTCCCCCTGCCAGGGGGGACTGCCGTCGGGGAGGGTCACGGTGAGGGAGGCCTGGGCGGGGTCGCTGCCGAGCCGCGCCAGCCGGCCCCGCACCTCCCCCACGCCCTGCACCCGCCGCAGCAGCTGCAGATCGCGCTCCACCCGGCCCACGTTGAGGACCATGCCCCGGAGGGGAGTCAGCATCCGCTCCACCCGCCGCTGGATGCGGGGGGCTCCCCCCTCCACCCGCACTTCCACGATCCTTCCCTCCACCACCTCGATCACGCCGGGTGGCGGGGTCTCCTCCACGAGCACCCGGCTGCTCACGTAGCCGTCGGCCAGGAGGCGCTTGCGCATCGCCTCGCCGCAGGCCCTCAGCCGCTCGCCGGGATCGGCGATGCCGGAGCAGGGTGCCAGGATCTGCTGCAGGTCCCCGGCGTCATAGACGGTGACGCCTCTGACGGCAGGCATCCGGCTGGTGCCCGGCAGGGAGGGGGTTGCAGGGGAAGGCGACTGTTGCGGTACGGACTCGGAGGGCTCCTCTGGCTGAGGCTGGATCTCCAATCCCGGGGAAGCCTCTTGCCTGGGGGGCGTGGGTCTCTGCCGAAAGCCATCGCCTTCGGGCAGGCGGATTGGTCCCGGTTGAAGCGGGGGGGCAATCAACTGGGCGGTGGGAGGTTGCCGTCCGAAGTATTTCTCGTTCGGTACGATAATGGCCTTGGGTTGGGTAAGGATAGGCGGAGCGGCCAGGGCCAGAAGAGCGAACACAACGCTTCAGAAAATTGGCATGAATTTACCGGATGCGTGACCATGGCCTTGATTCCGTGTGACGGCGCACAAAGCGCTCTCGATGGCCCAGGGATACCAGCGCACCGGCACATATGCCCCGGAGACCCAGGGAGGGCCTGAAAAGCACAATTTTGAACTCTTGCAGCCTTAAGGCTCAACCTGATGTAGCAATCACTACAACCTGCCTCTGCCGTGGCTTCCTGACCCACTGGTCTAGGCTGGCCTGATTGGGTATTAGGATCGATCCAATTTTAATAGAGGGTTCGAAATGAGCCGGGTATTCTCGGCCAAACACAGCGGAGAGAGCCGTTGCCTGCTCACCTCCAGTCAAGGCTTGCCCAGCAACCTTGCTGTATCCGCCGTTCTCGCTCTCTGCGGTTTTTTGGCTGGGGGAGCGGCACACGGGCAGATCGCGCCCACCACAGGATCCAGGGGACTGGATTCAAGGGTGACAGGCGGGGCATGCACTTCCGGCTTCTGCGCGGTCAGCGGAGGTACGGCCGCCGGCGAGAATTTATTTCATCGATTTGATTCCTTCGACACCCGTAACGGCATCACGGGAGTTTCGATTGATTCCCGTGGAAAAGGCAACGTGATCATGGGCGTCCTCGCCCCGGCCGGCACCTTCCTCGATACGACCGTCAATCTCAGCGGCAAGGCCAATCTCTTCTGGTTGTCCCCCGGGG
>CAZVPB010000291.1:0-2069 GCA_964628165.1 uncultured Cyanobium sp. | reverse complement strand
CCCTCCGCCTCCATCGCCGCCACCACCGCCTTCCTCGCCTCGAAGCGGTCGAGACCGGCGAAACGGCCCGCGGACTCGTTCATCGAGCCGTCCTTGGCCATCACCGTGATCGCAGGCAGGCCGTGGCGCTGGCCGATGGCGTAGTCGTTCGGGTCGTGGGCGGGGGTCACCTTCACGCAGCCGGTGCCGAAGGCGGGGTCCACGTGCTCGTCCGCCACGATCGGGATCTCCCTTCCCACCAGCGGCAGGGTCAGCGTCTTGCCGACGAGGGAGGCGTAGCGCCCGTCGGCGGGATGCACCGCCACGCCGGTGTCGCCCAGCATCGTCTCCGGCCTGGTGGTGGCCACCACCAGGTGCCCGGAACCATCGCTGAGGGGATAGCGGAACTGCCAGAGATGGCCCTCCATCTCCTTCATGTCCACCTCCAGGTCGCTCACCGCCGATCCGGAGGCCGGGCACCAGTTCACCAGGTATTCCCCCCGGTAGATGAGCCCCTGCTCGTGCAGCCGCACGAACGCCTCGCTCACCGCCCGGCTCAGGGCCGGATCGAGGGTGAAGCGCTCGCGGCTCCAGTCGACGGAGTAGCCCAGCCGCCGCATCTGGCCCTTGATCGACCCCTCGCTCTCCCCCTTCCACTTCCAGGCCCGCTCCAGGAAGGCGTCGCGGCCCAGGTCATCCCGGTGGAGGCCCTGCTCCTTCAGCTGCCGCTCGAGGATGGTCTGCACCGCGATCGAGGCATGGTCGGTGCCCGGCAGGCAGAGCACATTGCGCCCCTGGGAGCGCTGGAAGCGCACGATCGTGTCGATCAGGGCCGCCTCGAAGCCATGGCCCATGTGGAGGCTGCCGGTGACGTTCGGCGGCGGGATCACGATCGAGAAGGGCTCGCCGGGGGCTTCCGGATCGGCCCGGAAGGCCTCCGCCTCCGCCCATGCCCGCTGCCAGCGCGCCTCGGTGCCGGCCGGGTCGTAGGTCTTGGGCAGGCTGGCCTCGGACACGGTCAGGAGCAGGGGTCAGCCCATCGTCTCAAAGGATGCGCGGCCCCCCGGCGCCGGGAGGACGGCAAGAATCTCCGCCGCCGCCCGGGCCGCGATCAGGTCGTGAACGGTGGTGGTGAGATGGGCCCGGTCGTCCCACCAGAGGTGGCCCTCTCCATCCGGTCGCGCGGGGAGAGCGGGCCGGCCCACCTCCCGGAATCCCCACCGTTCGTGGGCCGCCAGGATCGAGGAGAGGAGCCCGTGGGTGTCGGGCTGGATCACCGTGAGTCCCCGGCTCCGGGCGAGGGCGGCGAGGGCGGCCCGCAGACGCAGGTTCTGCTGCGCGATCAGGGCCCCCAGGGAGGCGCGGTCCGCCTCGGAGCAGGAGGGCGGCAGGGTGGGGGATCGATGCCACGGGATCTCGGATGGCACCAGGAACCAGCGCCCACCGGCGGCGGCGAGGGCCTCGACCGCGGCCAGCAGGTTCCCGTTGATCCGATCGATGCACTCCTCGTCGACCGGCCAGCGCACATCCCGGTAGTCGTTGGCCCCGGCCCGAACGACGTAGAGAAGATCGGGGTCGGTCAGGGTCCCGCTCCCTTCCCCCAGATGCCGGCGGATCTGCTCGAGCAGGTTCGGGATGCGGGAGAAGGGGGCGAATCCCGAGGCCGACCGTGCTCCGGCATGGGCGTGGACCCGGCCCCCCAGCAGGGAGGGCCGAGGTCGCGGCAGGCCCAGCCTCTCGGCCAGGAACTCGATCCAGAGCGGACCGTTGCTGAGCCGCCCCGGGGCATGGGGAGGGGAGGGAACCGCCCTCTCCCCCATCAGGGCATGGAGGTTTCCCACGTCGCTGATGCTGTCGCCGAACACCTCCAGATCCCGGAACGGCAGGGGCACGGCGGGGAGGGCGACATCCCCATCTTCCCCGCAGACTGGGGGAACCATGGCCACCCTTCCACCATCGACCGCCTGGCGCGCGACCCTGCGTCGCTGGCGCGAGGCCGGACTGATCGACGCGGCCGGCGCCACCGCCATCGCCCGCTGGGAGGAGGAGAACGGGGCGCCCCGGCAGCTGGGAACGCCGATCCGGCTGGC
>CAZVPB010000290.1:871-2080 GCA_964628165.1 uncultured Cyanobium sp. | reverse complement strand
AACCTTGTCATTTGCCAGGCGAGCAACGGGTCACAGGAATGGGATGAAGCCTTTCCGGTTCATTGGAAGCACTTGAAGGAATTGAATATCAAAAGGGGAGCCTGCCATGTATTTGACCCGAAAGCGAACGGCCACAGGCAAGCCAGCAATTATCTGGAAGCGCTGGAATCCGCAGGCGGTTTTGATGGAGAGTGCCTGCCGCCTATTTTGGATGCCAGCAATATTGAATGCGATCCCGGGAAGATTTTAGATGCGAAAATCATCAAGCATTGCCTGGATGAGTTGGAAATGGGCACAGGCAAAGCCCCGATCATCCACATCAGCCGACACTGTTGGAACCTTTTTGTAGACCGAAAAGGCCAGCACCCTGATTGGGCGAATCGATATTTGTTATGGACACCCTGGTTCCCATCTGACCCGGTTATTTATAAAGAGCCCCCGGCGAATACTTTGCCAAAGGGCTGGGATGCCTGGGGGATCTGGAAGTATGACGAGGCTGCAACGGTTTCCGGCATTAAAGGATATGTTTCTGTCAGTACGCTGTCGGAGTGGTACGCTGCTCAGCTTGGCATACCCTTTGATCATGCAGCTATCCGTAATATAAATTCAAAAACGATGAAGGTCGAAGCGACCGTTTTAGCTTCGGATGGGGCGATTATTAGAAGGCATTCGCAGATGAACTCGCAGATGCTGGCTTTTTTGGCCAAAGGAAGCACCTTGGTGGGGGAGGCGATCGAGTTTGTCAATTCGGATGAGACCTGGCTGCAGGTTTACAAGCCGGTTATTGGTTGGTGCCCGATCGTGCATACGGGGAAGACGTATTTGTCCCTGGTGGACCGTAAATAAATCACCCCGATCATTTTTCTGACCGGGGTGATTTGATGTAAAAATCGCTATGAATTTAAATGACAAACGCCAAGGTGAGGGGGACACCCTGACGTTTGTCCCTTAAATATTACCAAACTTCAGAAACAAAAACAAGCCTTTTTCGTTAGAGTTTTGTTAATTATTCTGATGAAAAGTGCCCCGGGCGGGAATCGAACCCACATCTAAGGCTTAGGAGTCCCTTGTTCTATCCATTGAACTACCGGGGCGAAGCAGGGCGATTATAGCATTGATTAATCGTCTTTTGGCGGTCCGGCGGGACCGTAATCCAGCACCTCACGGACACCGGTGCCCCCCTGTGGCTCGCTGACAATCCCCTTCTCC
>CAZVPB010000290.1:0-832 GCA_964628165.1 uncultured Cyanobium sp. | reverse complement strand
ATTTTCAATCTGCGCTGCAGCATCGAAACAGAACAGCGTCCCTGACGACGCACCAGATCAACGGCTTCGCTGTAGAGCGGGTCGGCTTCTTCTTCCTCCTGTATTTCCTTCATCTCTTCCCACAGCGCCTGCTGTTTGAGCGGGACACCGCTGGGTAGAGGCGCATCCACCGGCGCGCCTGCGGTAGCGTATGGACTGCCGCCTCCTATCTGAGCGCGCCAGAAATCCACCAGACGCTGAATTTCCGGGTCGGAGACAAAGACACCCTGCAGACGTACTGGCGAGGGTGCTTCCGGGGCCTGGTAGAGCATGTCACCGCGCCCCAACAGCCGCTCGGCGCCAGGCTGGTCCAGGATGACTCGGCTGTCCGTGTTGGAGGCCACTGCGAAAGCCACACGGGCCGGGAAGTTGGCTTTGATCAGACCGGTGACCACATCAACGGAAGGACGTTGGGTGGCGAGAATCATATGAATACCGGTAGCACGCGCGAGCTGCGCCAGACGCGTGATCGTCCGCTCGGTTTCGTCCGGAGCGATCATCATCAGGTCAGCCAGTTCGTCGATCACAATCACCAGATATGGCAGCTTCTTTCCATTGCGCATTTCCATGCGCGTGTTGTAATCATTGATGTTTCGCGCGCCGATTTTTGCAAACGTATGGTAACGCTTGTCCATCTCGCGCGTCATCCATTGCAGCGCGCCGACCACGCGGTCCACTTCCACGATAACCGGCGCGAGCAGGTGCGGGATGCCGTTGTAGCCGGTCAGTTCCACGCGCTTGGGGTCGACCAGCACCAGACGCAGGTCGTCGGGCGGGTTGTGCAGCAGGAAAC
>CAZVPB010000289.1:0-2081 GCA_964628165.1 uncultured Cyanobium sp. | reverse complement strand
GCCACCCGGCGGCGGGGTCTTCTGCGAATTCTCGGGCGGGAGGAGGGTGCGACCACAAGCGACGGCTGACTGGCGGCTCTCGCTGCGGGGGGGGCCACCAGGGGCCGGACGCTGTCCAGTGAGGTGGTGGCCACCACCGGCAGAGACGAGCGGAAGTCGACGTAATAGGACTTGCGCGTCTCTTCGAGGATCTCCCGCAGAGCCTCCAGGGGCTCGGGGTGATGGTCGACCCGGAAGTCGTGGAGGGGATACAGCTGGTCGTGCATCACGTAGAGGGCCGCGGACTGGCGGCCGCGGTGATCGCCGCCGGCCGCCTCGCAGGCCTCCAGGGCCCGCATCAGCCGCTCCGTGAAGGGAAGGTGGTCGGCCAGGGCCGAGGCATAGGCTTCGGCCATCGCCTCCAGCGGCGCCGGTCCGGCCAGGTAGTTGCCGGCCACGGAGAAGCCGTCGTGGCAGAAGTGGCCGGCCCAGCCGGCCGACAGGCTGCCGGTCCAGCCGGCGGTGCGGCCGTCGGAATCGACCAGATGGAACTGGCGCAGATCCCTGCCGGGATCGTCGTGGACCAGGGTGTCCAGCACCGTCTGGGCGACGGAGACGGGCTGGCTGGTGCCCCGCAGGGATTCCAGGCGGTCGAGACCCCAGGGGCCCAGCAGAGGGTTGGTGGCGGACTGGGTGGCGACGGCCCCGACGCCCGAGCGGGCATGGGGAACGAGGGAGCCCACGGCCAGGTGCTTGGTGGCCACCGCGACGCCCGTCATGCCGGTGTCCGGATCCCAGGCGACGATCGAGTAGGTCATCGGATCGGGGGAGGATCGGAGGAGAAGGACCCTGATGCCGGAGGAGACTCCGGTGACAAGAGAAGATAGGGAAACTGCAGCCGTGCACTGTCTTCTACGGCACTGTTTCCGGAACTGTCCCTGCCCCGTCCAGCCGCTCCGCCTTGACCGCCTCCCCCTCGGCCACCCGCCTCGCCATCGACCCCGACCGCCTCCTGCGCACGCTCGAGGAGCTGGGCACCATCGGCCGCCAGCCCAGCGGCGCTATCCGCCGCCTCGCCTTCTCCGCCGAGGACGTGGAGGCCCGGGCCCGGGTGCGGTCGTGGATGGAGGAGGCCGGGCTGGCGGTGCGGGTGGATGCGGCCGGCAACCTGATCGGCCGGCTGGAGGGACGGCGGCCCGGTACCGGCGCCCTCGCCACCGGCTCCCACATCGACACCGTGCCCTCCGGGGGCCTTTACGACGGCGCCCTCGGCGTGGTGGGGGGGATCGAGGTGGCCCGCACCCTGAGCGAGGCGGGAATGCGCCTGGAGCATCCCCTCGAGGTGATCGTGTTCGCCGACGAGGAGAACACGATGGTGGGCTGCAAGTCGATGGTGGGCCACGCCCCGGAACGGCCGGAGGAATACCGCACCAACATCGGCGAGCCGATCCAGACCTGCCTCGAGCGGATCGGCGGCAGCTGGGAGCGGCGCCCCACCGCCCGACGCGAACCGGAAGAGATCGCCGGATTCCTCGAACTGCACGTGGAGCAGGGGGGGGTGCTCGAGGCGGTCGGCAAGCAGATCGGCGTGGTGGAAGGCGTGGTGGGGCAGCAGCGCTACAGCCTGGCGGTGGAGGGGCAGGCCAACCACGCCGGCACCACGCCGATGGAGATGCGCAGGGACGCGCTGGCCACCGCGGCCCAGCTCATCCTCGCCGTGCAGGACATGGCCCTCCACTTCCCCGGCGATCCGGTGGCCACGGTCGGCAAGCTGCAGGTCTGGCCGAACGCGGCGAACATCGTGCCCGGCCGTGTCGAGATGACCCTCGACATGCGCGATCTCTCCCATGACGTGATCGACCACATGCGGGCCCACCTGCAGCGGAAGATCGAGAACATCGGCGTCGCCACCCGCACCCGCATCTCCCTCGACCCCGTCTTCGTGGTGGACCCCACCCCCGCCAGCGGCGCCATCCAGGAGGTGATCGTGGACAGCTGCCGCAGCCTCGGGCTGAGCTTCACCCACCTGCCGAGCCGCGCCAGCCATGACGCCCAGGAGATCGGCCGGCTCACCGCCATGGGCATGATCTTCGTGCCCAGCC
>CAZVPB010000288.1:0-2098 GCA_964628165.1 uncultured Cyanobium sp. | reverse complement strand
GTCGGGAATGGTTATGTCGAACGCTTCCTCAAGCTCGAAGACCAGGTGGAGGGCGTCGAGCGAATCCATCTCAAGGTCTTCCAGCTTCGTTTCAACCGTGATCGAGCCCGGATCGATCTCTTTGAATGCGGCGATGACCTCGATGGTCTTCTCGGCGGTTTCAGAGCTCATATGCAATTCCTGAACTTGTGGATTGAGGCCGCGGTGCGCGGGTCCTGACCGAGAGTATAATCTCAAGCGGCGACCGTCTTCAAACACGATGGGCGGTCGCGACCGGCATCCCGAAAACTGCGAAAGCGGGAGCAAATAGGTTAGAATACGAAGCCGGGCCTGTCCTTCCGATTCTTCGCCCGTTCCGTACCGGATGAATACCTCCAGCAAACTGAACAAGTACTACGCGTTTGTTCTGATCGCGATCCTGGCAGTCGCGGCGCTGGTCATTCCATACCCGGCGGAAGAGGTGCCGGAGTGGAAGGTACTCTACATCGACGAGCATTATCTCCCCGGGGGCGGGAAGAAACTCGCGCAGTCAACGGACAACGCGTTCTTTGGCCACAAGTCGGAGGTTGAGGCGGTTACCGACAAGAACGGGTTTGTGACATTCGGCCCCGTCTTCGTATGGGCGGGAGTTCTCGAACGGATGCTCGCGTGGCCGGCAGGATGGCTTGGCTGGGATACGAAGACTCACGTCAGCGTATTTGTCTCGGACACGTGCAGCGCTCGGGTCACATGGACGGTTGGGGAAGGCGCTAAACCTGACAAGCTCGTCTGCCCTCAATGATGCGCGGGCTAAAGCCGCGAAGGTTCGCGAATGAACACAGCATCGACAATCAATGACGATCCGGCGCCGGAGCTCTCGGTGTTCCTGCCCGTCTTCAACGAAGAGGGCAACATCGCCGAGATGCATTCGAAGATCGCCGCCGCGCTCGACGCTCTCGGGAGGACGTCTGAAGTGATCTACGTTGACGACGGCTCGACCGACGGATCGCTCGCCGAGCTACGGAAAGCCGCCGATTCGGACCCGCGCGTTACCGTCATCTCGCTTCGCCGTAATTACGGACAGACCGCCGCGATGTCGGCCGGGATCGACGCGGCGCGGGGAGAGATCCTGATCCCCATGGACGCGGACCTCCAAAACGATCCGTCCGACATAGGGAAACTGCTTGACAGGCTTGACGAAGGCTACGACGTGGTCTCGGGATGGCGGCTGCACCGCAAGGACAAGCTGATCACGAGAAAACTGCCTTCGTGGATCGCCAACCGCATTATTTCGAGGATCGGCGGCGTCCGACTTCACGATTACGGCTGCTCCCTGAAGGCATACAAACGGGAAGTCTTAAAAGACGTAAGACTCTATGGCGAAATGCACCGTTTCATCCCGATCTATGCCGCCTGGGCGGGCGCGAAGGTGACCGAGATACCCGTTAACCATCTTCCGCGCGTGCACGGCCAGTCAAAATACGGCATTTCGAGAACGGTCAAGGTCGTTTTCGACCTGATCACGATAAAGTTCCTCGCCTCGTACCAGACCAAGCCGCTCTACGTTTTCGGCTTTTTCGGACTGATCGCCCTGATGCTGTCGGCGGTCGCAGGCGTTTGGGCCACCGTGCTCAAGTTCGCTTACGACGTGTCTTTCATTCTCACTCCGCTCCCCGTGATTACGGTCGTGATGTTCGCGATAAGCGTCCAGTTCTTCCTGATGGGCCTGCTGGCGGAGCTTCTTGTCCGCACGTACCACGAATCTCAGGACAAGGCGATCTATTCGGTTAGGGAGAGGATCGGAGGTAGTAAATCGTGAATCGTAAATCGTGAATCGTAAATCGTGAATCGTAGATCGTAGATCGTGAATCGTGAATCGTAAATCGTAGATCGTAGATCGTGAATCGTAAATCGTGAATCGTGAATCGTAGATCGAGAATAGAAATTTGTACCCGCAGGAAACTTGCCTGCCTACTGCGTCCCGTCGCAAGAGATCAATCAGTTTTCACCATCTCTATTCACGATTTACGATTCACGATTCGCTCCTTGATTTATGTGCGGAATAACGGGATGGGCAGCGGGCGACGCGAAACGGTCGCCATCGGAAGCGGACGGATCG
>CAZVPB010000287.1:0-2114 GCA_964628165.1 uncultured Cyanobium sp. | reverse complement strand
AGCGGCCGCTGGGCAGGCCGCTGCTCACCAGGGCGGTGGTGACGGCGCTGGGGCCCGGCACGCAGATCACCGCATGGCCGGCGGCGCGGGCGGCGGCCACCAGCTCCTCGCCGGGGTCGGCCAGGCCGGGCAGGCCGGCGTCGCTGATCACCGCCACCGACTCGCCCGCCGCCAGGGCGTCGAGGAGCTGCGGCAGGCGGCTGCGGCGGTTGTGGCGGTGGAAGCTGAGCAGGCGGCCCCGCGTCTCCAGGCCCGCCAGCAGCCGGCCGCTGTGGCGGGTGTCCTCGCAGGCGATGCGGTCCACCGCGGCCAGCACCCGCCGGGCGCGCGGGGAGAGGTCGTCGAGGTTGCCGATCGGGGTGCCCACCAGATAGAGCACGCCGGGCGCCGGTTCGGCCTCGGGCAACGGCCTGCCTCACAATGCGCGTTTGCCCTGTCCATGATGCCGTCCGCCCTGCTCCTGCCCACCGGGATCCGGCTGCCGGCGCTGCTGGCGGAACTGCGGCGGCTCTGCTGGGGGGCCGCCGACATCCTGCGGGCCTACGCCCGCGGCGAGATCCCCCCCTACGGCTTCCCCGCCGCCCTCAGCGTGGAGCAGGGGGGCGAGGGACCGGTGTCGGCGGCGGACCTGGCGGTGAACCGCTGGCTGCTGGAGGGGCTGGGGGCCGCGTTCCCCACCGCCACCTGGACCCTGCTCAGCGAGGAGACCGCCGGTGAGCTGCTGGAGCCGGGCCGGCCGCTGGGGGCGGAGTGGCTGTGGATCCTCGACCCGCTCGACGGCACCAAGGACTTCCTGCAGGGCACCGGCGAGTACGCCGTGCACCTCGCCCTGCTGCACCGGGGCCGGCCGGTGCTGGGGGTGGTGCTGCTGCCGGAGCCGGAGGAGCTCTGGTTCGGCGTGCTGAGCGAAGAGGGGGCGGGAGCGACACCCGCCGGAGGGGAGCCGGCCGGTGAGGCGTGGCGGGAGAACCGCGAGGGCGAGCGCTTCGCCCCCTGCCTCAGCCTGCGGCAGCGCTGCGGGCAGCTGGTGCTGGTGGCCAGCCGCAGCCACCGCGACGAGCGGCTGGAACGGCTCGTGGAGGCCCTGGGACTGGCGGACGCCCGGGCGGTGGGCAGCGTCGGCGGCAAGGTGGCCACGATCCTGCGGGGCGAGACCGACGTGTACGTGTCGCTCTCGGGCCGCAGCGCCCCGAAGGACTGGGACATGGCGGCCCCGGAAGCGGTGCTGCGGGCCGCCGGCGGCGCCTTCACCCATGCCGACGGCCGGGCCCTCACCTACGACACCGGCGACGTGCGCCAGGCGGGCTGCCTGATCGCCAGCCACGGCCCCGCCCATGACGAACTCTGCCGCCGGGCGGCCGAGGCGATGGCGGCGATCGATCCGGGCTTTGCCGTGTGAGGGAGCACCGGCTGCCGAGGGAGATGGTCAGCGCCGCTACGGATTTTTCTCGACCACGTAGCTACCTAGTGAATGGTCCATCTCTCCCGTTCCATGGTCCGGACGGCTCTGGCCCTGATCGCCCTGGCCGCGACGCCCATGGCCCTGCAGTTGCTGGCCGATGAGTTGTCCCATCGGTTCTGGGAGGTGAAGCTGCGGAGGGAGATTCGCCAGAGCCTTCAGCTTCGTGCGGCAGCCGGGGAGACCGGAGGCATGGAAGGGGTGGCCATGGCCTCGGCCTTCTCTCCCTTCGAGTACATCGAATGGGAACAGAACTCCTGGGTGGTGATGATGGCGGCCGGCAGGACGGAGACCATCCACAAAGCGCACAGGATCATGGGCTGCCTCGATCGCTCCTCCGGTGAACTGCAGGTGCAGGAAAGGTTCCTGGCACCCGTGCCCGCCCTGTGCAGAAGGCCGGTTCACCCGGCCCCCGCGCTCTCCACCATGGGCCCGTGAGGAGGACGGGCCCGGTCCGGGCTTCAGACCGGAACCGGCTCCTCCTCCTGCTGGGGCACGCCGCGCAGGGTGAGGTTGATGCGGCCGCGGTTGTCGATCTCCCGCACCCGCACCGTCACCTGATCACCCACGTTCACCACGTCTTCCACCTTCTCCACCCGCGCCTCGGAGAGCTGGGAGATGTGGATCATCCCCTCCTTGCCGGGCAGGATCTCCA
>CAZVPB010000286.1:0-2143 GCA_964628165.1 uncultured Cyanobium sp. | reverse complement strand
TCAGCATAGGCAGAACGACTGCGTCGAGATCCGGCCGGCGCTGCAGGATCTGCTGTGACCGGGGCCAGCCCCCCGGTCCTCACACTGCATTCAGAACGAATGTGATCTCGGCTGGTCAGAGTTCGAAACCAAGGATCTGGCCCACGATGGTCATCACCTCGGCCAACTGGGATTCCTGGAGTTGGCCCATCGGATGGGGGCGAGCGCCCCTGGCGCGCCAGTCGAAGGATTTGATCTGCTGGCAGAGCACATAGCTGTGGGCACCCGGGCGATCGGGGATAGGCCCGAGATCCACGGCAAACGTGGAGCCGCGGTTGTAGGGAGCCGAGGTCATCGCACAGCCCACCACCAGACCGACGGTCGAGTGGAAGGGAGCCGTGGACAGCACCGCAAAGGGATGGAGATCCTTCATCTCCCGGCCGGCCTGGGGGTTGTGGTCGATCCAGATCACGTCGCCGCGATCGGGCAGCCAGCCCTGGAACCCGCGACCGGGACTCATTCGACGACCTCGGTCCCGAGCGGGGGCCAGGCCATGGCCTCGGTGGGTTCGTCGGTCATCGGCTCGTAGGCGGCCAGTCGCTCTGCCAGGGAAAGGCGACGGTGCACGGGCCGGATCAGAACCCCCTCGGCAACAACGGCGAGTTCCACCGCCTGGTCTTCCTCGAGCTGAGCCTCCCGGGCGATGGCTGCAGGCAGGCGGATGCCGAGGCTGTTGCCCCAGCGACGAACGGACTGGCGGGAGCGGACGGCAGCCATGGACAGGAAACGTATAAACGCAAGTGTAGACGTCCGAAGCGGCGAATCCGCGAGCAGAAGCTGGGGATCCAGGCCGCCCAGCCGGCCGGAGCATCGAGCACGCAGGCCGAGGCCATCAGCGATTTCGATCCTCGCGAATGAGCACTTCCGGCGACTGGGACCAATCCAGTGGGCGCCGCTGCTGCCAGCGCTGCTGGATCCGATCCAGTGCCCGGCGCTGCAACAGCCGGTGCAGGGGCTCCGGAAGATCACGAATCTGGAGGAATGCATGAAAAATTGCTTGGGACACCCGTTTCAACCAACGCATCACCACAACCTCCGGCACGGAAATGGCTCGAGGGCAGGATCAGCGGTCACCAGGGTGATGTCGTCAAGTTCCGCCTGGGCAGCCAGGAGACGATCAAAGGGATCCCGATGAGGGAGGGGGTAGCTGCCTGCCCGCAGGCCATGGCGCCAGGTCACCGGAAGGGGCTCGAACCCCTGGGCCTGCAACAGCGGCCATCCTTCCTGCAGCAGGACTTCCGCCGTCGGCAACCGCCCCAGCCGATGCTTTGTGGCGATCTCCCACGCCGAAGCCGCACTCACGAACACCCGCTGAGAGGGGTCGGCGAGAACCTCCATCACCGTTGTGGAGAGGCGCTCGGGCTCCGCCAGCCACCACAGGAGGGCATGGGTGTCGAGCAGCAGCTCCATCAGGGAAGCGAGGAGATCTCGATGGCCTTTAGTTCCTCCTCCGGCAACGGCTCCATCAGCTGCTCCGGCGAAGGCAACCGAAGGCGCCCCCTCAGCAGCCCCGGCTGCCGCCTGGGCCGGGGCGCCTCCAGTGGCACCAGGCGCGCCCAGGGTTTTCCGCCCTTGGCCACGAGGATCGTCTCGCCGGCATGGGCCGCATCGATCAGCCGGGAGAAGTGGGTCTTCGCCTCATGCACGTTCACGGTGCGCATCGCATCGAAGGCGCTGGAATCACAGATTAGTCCAGCACTGGACCAACTGCAACGGAGTTACCAGCTCGAAGTAGGGGAACACGGTGGTTCTTCCCATGAGGGTCATCGTGACCAGCAGGCCATGCCTGGGTTCCCTCAGGCCTCCCAGAGTTCCTTCAGATCGATCACCAGGCCGGGCAGCACCGGCTCGGCACTGAGAGAGGCGGGATTCACCAGCCGCCTGGGTTCCCCCCTGGCCGGCCACACCTCCACAACGCGGCGATCCGGTATCAGCAACCAGCCCAGGCCGGCCCCATTCGCCTGGTAGGCAGCCATTTTCTGCTGCAGATCGGGCAGGCGGTCGCTCTCCCTTAGGAGTTCCACCACCAGATCCGGACACAGCGGCGGAAAGCCGCACTGCTCGGCCTCGCTGAGTGCATTCCAGCGATCGAGGGACACCACCG
>CAZVPB010000285.1:0-2147 GCA_964628165.1 uncultured Cyanobium sp. | reverse complement strand
TACACCGCCTCCCAGATCACCTCGATCCAGCGGTCGCCGGTGAAGAGGCCCTTGCCCCAGAGGGGCTCGAGATCGGCGAGGGGCTGGGCCGCCACCGCCTGGGCGGGGGTGAGGCCTTTGGCCTTGAGGGCGGCGAGGCGCTGGCGGGCGGTGGCGAGCATGGCGCGGTAGGCGAGCAGTTCGGCGCGGCTGCCGAGCGGACCGTGGCCGGGAATGATGCGGGTGTCGTCGTCGGTGAGGGCCAGGATCCGGTCCACCCCGGCGATGGCGCCGGAGAGGGTGCCGCCGTGGGCGGCGTCGATGAAGGGGTACATGCCGTTGAACCACACGTCGCCGGCGTGGATCACGTCGGCGTCGGTGAAGCGCACGATCACGTCGCCGTCGGTGTGGGCGGCGGGCAGATGCTCCAGCTCGATCGTCTGGCCGTCGAGATGGAGGGTGAGGGAGCGGTCGAAGGTGATCACCGGCAGCGCCTGCGGCGGCGCCGGCGGCGTGGTCATGCCGAAGGCGGCGATGGTGGAGCCGGCGGCCAGCTGCCGGCGCACGTTGCGGTGGGCCACGATCGTGGCGCCGGTGCCGGCGAAGCCGGCGTTGCCGTCGGTGTGGTCGGCGTGGAAGTGGGTGTTGAGCAGCACGCGCGGATCCTCACCGCCCAGCTGCCTGATCGCGGCACGGATGGGTTCGGCGAGCCGGGCGAACTTGGCATCCACCATCACGGTGCCGTCGGGCCCGGTGAGCAGGCCGATGTTGCCGCCCTCGCCGGTGATCATCGCCACCGGCCCCCGCACCGCCTCCGACGCGATCGGCTCGGCCGGCGGGAGCGCCGCACCGGCGGGCAGCAGACCGGCCAGCCCCAGCACCGCCGCGGCGAGCAGGGCGAGCAGGGGCAGGGTTCGGGGGCGTCGCACGGCGGGGTGGAGCGGTGGATCGGTGCCCATTGTCCCCGCTGGGACGGGAGTTCACTGGAAGAGCTCCACCCCGACACCCAGCGCCGCGGCAGCCAGGGCGCCATCGAAGGTGGCCAGGCGGGAACCGCTGCGGAGCGCGAGGTCGAGATAGCAGGCGTCGTAGGCGCTGAGCCCGGCGGAACGGGCCAGACCGTGAAGATGGGAATCCAATTCGACCGGAGTTGTGGCCTCGGTGCGGATCGGCAATTCCCTGAGCCGTTGCAGAAATCGTGATCCGCGCGCCGGCTCGATCACGCCGCGGCGTTCGGCAACGAGCAGGGCATTGATCACCTCCAGGTGCCAGATCCAGGGCACCAGAGGGTCCTCGTGCTCCGCCAGAGCCGCCAACAACCGGTCCGCCAGGGCTCTCTCCCCTTCCGAACTGCGCTGGAAGACCCACGCCAGGGTGACGGAGGCATCCAGAACGAGACTCACCGGCGGCCCTCCCGGATCCAGCCCATCACTTCCTCGGACTCGACCCCTTCGATCCGAGGGAATTCCTGCATGGCCCTCACCGCAGACACCCGTTCCCGCCGATCGGAGGCCTCCAGGGGAACAAGGGCAGCCACAGGCCGCCCCCGCACGGTGATCGTGAACCGGGCTCCACGCTCCACCTCACGCAGCAGACGCGAGAGATGGGCCTTGGCCTCGAAGGCTCCGATGTCGCTGGGGCGGCCGGAGGATGGGCTCATCAGACCCTCCGCTCGAGATTCAAACCAGTTTAACCAACCAGTTCAACCTGCCCCCGCTCAGCCCAGCGCTTCCGCAAGGGCCACGTAGGTGGCGTCGCAGGCACTGAGATTGGCTCGGAGCTGCCACACCCGCCCCAGCAGCATCGAACAACGCGCCGTTCTCCGCCCGGCGGGAGGCCTCCGCCAGCTCCCGCACCGCGAAGGCCGTCAGGGAGAGGCCGGCCCGGTCAGCGAGCCGCTCGAGCCGGTCCGGCACAACGCTCCCAAAGGCCAGGGAGACATGGCGGTCCCCGCAACCCAGCTCAGAAATGCGGGCCTGGCCGCCCTGTCGATCCCCTGCCAGCGTGAAGGCCGTCCCACGCCGGCGATAGGGAGGGCCGCCCGATGGAAGCCGACATCCGCTGGCGGCAGCGATTCGCCAACTACTGCCGGGCGCTGGAGCAGCTGGAACACCCTGCTCGACCACGTGCAGCGGGTGGGGAAGCGGGTGCTGTGGCGCCCCGGCCAG
>CAZVPB010000284.1:0-2151 GCA_964628165.1 uncultured Cyanobium sp. | reverse complement strand
GAATTCATGGCGGTCCCCGTGGCCGGGCAGCAGCCACCGCACGTCCAGATTCCGCAGCCTCTCCACCGACGCCACCTGGGTGGGCCAGTCCCACCAGCAGTAGCGGCGGGAGGCCACCACCGCCCGCTCCGCTTCGCTCCACCAGAGGTGGTCGCCGGAGAAGAGGATCTGGCTGCCCAGCAGCGCCACCATCGAGCCGGCGGTGTGGCCGGGGGTGGGGATCAGCCGCAGAGAGGCATCCAGGTCCACTTCCCCCTCTCCCTCCACCCGGTGTTCGGCGGCGGGGGCGGCGTCGGCATCGGCCGCATGGATCCAGCGGGGGCAGCCGAACGCGGCGGCCCAGCGGTCGTGGTCGGCCACGTCGTCGCGGTGGCTCAGCACGATCGCCGCCAGGCCGCCCATGGCCTCGATCCGGCGGGCCAGGGCGGCATTGAAGCGGGGGCTGTCGATCAGCAGGTTGCCGCCGGGACGCACCACCAGATAGCTGCTCGCCCCGAAGCTCTTCCGTGACGCCCAGCCGCAGTAGTACACATCGCCGGCGGGGTGGCGGGTGATCAGGGCGGGGAAGCCGTCGGCAGGTGTGCGGCGCACCAGCTCCACCGGCGCGCCGATCGCCGCCACCGGACAGGCCTGAAGCGCCAGCAGGGCCCGCCCGGTTTCCGCCTTCCCCACCGGCTGCCTGTGCACGTGGGCGGTGCTGCCGGCGGGGGCGAAGTGGTCGGGGTCCCACCGCCAGCAGGTGCCGCAGTCGATGCAGGTGGAATCGACGTAGAAGGCGCCGGGTTGGTTGGCGGCCAGCCGCAGCGAAGGCCGGGCCATGGCGAGGGGAGCGGAGCCTTCACCCTAGAAACGGCCTCCTGGATCCAGGGCAACGCCGGGCATGTCCCCGTTCGTCTCGCCGGTCCAGCCTCCCTGCTGACAGCCAGCGCCACCGGTGCTAGTACATGTGTACCCATGCAGCACGGCGATGGTTCCCGTCCCCTTCTCCGCCCTCGTGCCCTCCCGCGGCGAGCCCGTCGAGGAGTGGCCCTTCCTCGAGCAGGATGTACTGATCGCAAGCCGCAGCCGCCGGGTCTGCCTCACCTGCCACTGGTTCCGCCATCACGCCGCGCCCCAGTGCATCCCTCTGCTCACCTGCCAGCTGCACCAGGGTCTGATCGCCCACGGCGAGCATCTCACCCGCCGCTGCCCCAACTGGACCGAGGACCAGGTGCGCCGCAGCGGCTGGGCGCCGGAAGCGGCATGAGCCCCGGCGCCGGCAGACGGCCCCCGCTCACGCCGCGGGAGGCCTGGCTGAGCGATGGCCGGCATGTGATCCACTTCCGCCCCACCCGCTGGGACCGCTGGGCCCAGGAACTGGAGGTGGTGACCGGCGAGCTGCTGCCGGATCAGCCCGTGCCCCTGCTGAAGCGGCGGCTGGAGATGAGCCGGGAGGAGGCGATCCGGCTCTGGAAGGAGAGACAGCGGCAGGGCTGGCGGTCCTGTGATCCCTGCTGGTGAGGGCGGAGAGGGGAATGGGCGACCGGCATCAACGACGTTCAGGGGCATGGCCAGCCGGTGCGGCCGCGGCCGTGCTGCTCACGGTCTTCACCGTGGGAGGGGGACTGCGGGCGGAGACGGCCACCGCGACCGTGCTGTCGATCGGCGACGGCGACACCCTGCGGGTGAGGCGGGGCGGCCGGTCGATCACCGTGCGGCTGGCCTGCATTGATGCCCCGGAGATGGCCCAGGCCCCCCATGGCCTCAACGCCCGTGAATATCTCCGCCTGCGTCTGCGGCCCGGCCGCATGGTCCGTCTGGACGTGAAGACCACCGATCGTCACGGGCGCACGGTGGCGGAGGTGATCAGCGACATCAACGTCGGCCTGGCGCTGGTGGAGGACGGGCAGGCTTTTGTCGACCGCAGGTACATCGGCCAGTGCGATGCCCGGGAGTATCTGGCCGCCGAATTCCGAGCCAGCCGCAGGCGGCATGGCGTATGGCAGGTGCCCGGCGGCATCACCCGCCCCTGGGGCTTCCGACGGGGCCGTGGATCATCAGGGACCGCCCATGGAAAAGCCCGGCGGCCGGGCCACCGGGCTTCCAGGTCGAGGACCGTGGGGGGCGGAGCTGCTGACGCTGGCGCCTGGGGCCAGGGTTCCAGTGGGGTCT
>CAZVPB010000283.1:0-2213 GCA_964628165.1 uncultured Cyanobium sp. | reverse complement strand
TCTCGGCGTTGAAGCCGCCCAGCTTGCCGAGGAAGAACCAGCTGTCGAAGGCGGTCTCCAGGTAGCCCCGCTCGCCGTCGGCGAGGGGATGGTCGAAGCGGAGCCAGATCCAGCAGTCGAAGGGATCGACCTCGCGGAAGTGGACGTCCATGGCGGCAGACGGTTCGCGGGAGAGAGGGGGTCGGGCCCAGCCTGGCAGCCAGCATGCTGGAGGGATGCTGGAACTCGAATCGGTCGGCTACCACCCCGCCACCGCGGCCGCGCCGGTGCTGCGGGATCTGAACCTGCGGCTGCCGGTGGGGGAGCCGGCGCTGGTGGCGGGCCGCAGCGGCAGCGGCAAGACCACCCTGCTGGAGGTGATCAGCGGTCTGGCCGATCCCAACCGCGGCCGCATCCTCTGGCAGGGGAATCCGGTGAGCGGCCGGCAGCGGCGCTGGCTCTGCGGGCTGGTGTTCCAGTTCCCCGAACGCCATTTCCTCGGCCTCACGGTGGGCCAGGAACTGAAGCTGGGCCAGAGGCGGCTGGAGGGGGAGCGGCTGCGGCAGGTGCTGGAGCGGGTGGGGCTGGGATCGATTCCCCTCCAGAAGCCGCCGGAGCGCCTCAGCGGCGGCCAGCAGCGGCGCCTCGCCCTGGCGGTGCAGCTGCTGCGGGACCCGCCGGTGCTCCTGCTCGACGAACCCACCGCCGGTCTCGACTGGACCGTGCGGGACGAGGTGCTCGATCTGCTCGACGACCTGGGCCGGGAGCGGGCGCTGCTGGTGGTGACCCACGAACCGGAGCTCTTCCGGCACCGGGTGCGCCACGCCTGGCGGCTGGAGGGGGGCCGGCTCATGCCCCTGGACGGCGGCGGCCGGGAGGGTCTCCGTACGATGCCCGCAGCAGAGGGACGGGCCTGATGGCAGATCGGTTGGTGCGGGCCACGGCCGCGGGAGGGGGCATCCGCCTGGTGGCGGTCACCACCACCGTGGCGAGCCGCTACGCCCGGCGCCGGCACGGCCTCTCCTTCCTCACCACCGCCCTGCTGGGGCGGGCGATGACCGCCGGGCTGCTGCTGGCCAGCTCGATGAAGGTGCGCCACGGCCGGGTGAACCTGCGGATCCGCTCCGACGGACCGCTCGGCGGACTGCTGGTGGATGCCGGCCGCGACGGCACGGTGCGGGGCTACGTGGGCAATCCCTCCCTCGAGATGGACCTGGTGACGGAGCGGGACGGCTCCCACCACTTCGACTTCCAGCGGGCCACCGGCACCGGCTATCTGCACGTGGTGCGCGACATCGGCGAGGGGGAGCCCTACGGCAGCACGGTGGAGCTGGTGAGCGGCGGCATCGGCGAGGACGTGGCCTCCTACCTGGTGCACTCCGAGCAGACCCCCTCGGCGGTGTTCGTGGGGGAGCGGATCGACAGCAGCGGCGTGCGTTGCGCCGGGGGCGTGCTGGTGCAGGTGCTGCCGCGGGCGGCCCAGGAGCCGGCCCTGGTGGCGCTGCTGGAGGAACGCTGCCGGGAGGTGGAGGGCTTCGGCGAGCGGCTGGCGGCCAACGCCGAGCATCTCCACGATCTGCTCACCGACATCTTTCCCGACCTCGACCCGCGGCCCCTGGTGGACGCCGAGGCGAGCCAGGAGGTGCAGTGGCACTGCCGCTGCACCCGGCGCCGCAGCGTCGGCGCCCTCAAGCTGCTGGGCCGTGACGAACTGCGGGAGATGCTGGCGGAGGACGGCAGCGCCGAACTCACCTGCCATTTCTGCAACGAGGTGTACCGGGTGGACGCGGCCGAGCTGCAGGAGCTGATCGACGAGCTGGCGGTGGCCTGAGCGGTGCGGTCGGCGGCGTTCCTGCCCGTGATCCTGGCGCTGTTCCTGAGCGCCTGCGGCCTCGGTAACGGACCCCAGGGCCCTTCCCCCGGGTCGGTGGGGGAGCAGGAGCAGCAGGAGGCGATGCCGGAGACGAAGCTCTTCGACGGGAACGACGGAGCAGGGCAGCCGCCGGACTGAAGGTGGGCCTCAGTCGACCAGCAGGGCGGCGAGCAGGAGCAGCAGCAGGGCCGGCAGGCTCTGGAGCTGCAGCGGCGTGAGGGGGAAGGCCACCGGCAGCTGGCCGACGACGGCGCCCACCAGCAGCGAGCCCAGGATCAGTCCGGCGCTCAGCATGCCGAAAGTCCAGCCGAGGGAGGCGAGGAAGCGGCCGCGGCGGCGCTGCAGGTTGAGGAGGGTGGCG
>CAZVPB010000282.1:0-2288 GCA_964628165.1 uncultured Cyanobium sp. | reverse complement strand
TGTAGCGGAAGTTGTCGGGGAACTGGAGCTGGTAGTGCTCGAAGTCGGCGTCGTAAAGGAGGTTGGGGGTCGTGGGGACGCCCATGAACAGCCAGGCCTTGCCGCGGAAATGCCAGTCGTTCTTCTCGCGCTCGGCCGGCTCGAACATGCGCCGCAGGTAGGCGCGCATCGGTGCGATGCCGGTGCCGGTGGCCAGCATGATCACGTTGGCCTCCTCATCGTGGGGCAGGAGCATCTCCTTGCCCACCGGGCCGGTGATCTTCACCTTGGCGCCGGGCTCGATGTCGCACAGGAAGGTGGAGCACACGCCGTTGATCGTCTCGCCGTCCTTCTCGTACTGGAGCTGGCGCACGCACAGCGACACGGTGTGGCCGGCCATGTTGTCGCCGTGGCGGGTGCTGGCGATGGAGTAGAGGCGCAGCTTGTGGGGCTTGCCGTTGGCGTCGGTGCCGTCGGGGATGATGCCGATCGACTGGCCTTCCACGTATTCGAGCTGGGGGTCGCCTCCGGCCAGATCGAAGGTGATGTGGTTCACCCGGCCGATGGCTCCCTCACCGACGAGGCTGTAGTTCTCGGTGACGGTGCCGATGAAGGGGGACTTCGGCTTGTAGGTGTTGACCGGGACTGCGGCGTGGCTGGGGGCTTGGGACACGGCGGGACGCGGCGCGGTGTCGGCCGATTCTGCTGAGGCCTCTGCCGGGGATGCCTGTCCGTGTGCGGGGGTGGGGACGGATTCAGCCGGGGCCGGGGCGGCCGCGTCGATGGCGAACACGCCGGTGATCAGCCCGCCCTGGCGGGCGATGGTCTGGATCGTGCTCTGCAGCTGGCCGAAGGGGACGGTGAACACCCGCTCAGCCTGGCGCTGCTGGCCGATGCCGAAGCCTTCCACCACCACGTTGAACATGCGGCTGTCGGACTGGTTGGCACGACCCGTTGAAACACGCATGGCGGCTGATCTTCCGGCAATTCGGGCCGATCATAAAGAGCCGATCCGGCGCCACCGCCCGCGCCTCAGATCCGGCCGTTGCCGTTAGGTTGTGGCGCAGCACACACGGCCACACCCGTTGGCGCCGCTCAGCCTCTTGCAGCCCAACCCCCCAATCGTCGAGGCCGCCGGGTTGTCCGTCAGCCAGCCGCGAGAGCGCAGCTGCAGTCTCGACACCATCCAGCAGGAGATGGAGCGGCTCGAGCAGGGAACCCGCCGCCTGGCGGTGCTGCTGCGCCTGACGCTCGAACCCCAGTGGATCTGGTCGGTGCTCACCGACTACGGCCGTCTCGACCGCTTCATCCCCAACCTGATCAGCTCCCGGGAGCTGTGGCGGCAGGGCAACCGGGTGGCCCTGGAGCAGGTGGGCAGCCAGCAGTTCTGCGGTCTGCGCTTCACCGCCCGGGTCGAGCTGGAACTGGAGGAGGATCCGGCCGCCGGGGAACTGCGCTTCCAGATGCTGAGCGGCGATTTCCGCCGCTTCGAAGGGGCCTGGCGCGTGGATCGTGATGAGATCAGCACCCGCCTGCTCTACGACCTCACCGTCCAGGGCAAGCCGGGGATGCCCATCGGCCTGATCGAACAGCGCCTGCAGCAGGATCTGGCCTGCAACCTGCGCGGTGTGCAGCAGGAGGCCGTGCGGCGTGCCGGCTGCTCGCAGGACAGCTGACGGGCCTCGGCCTCGTGCATGCCGACACGGTCCTGCTCGGGTTTGCCGGATCCGGGCGGCTTGCAGGATCTCGGATGATGGATACCCCCAAGGGGATTCGAACCCCTGTCGCCTCCGTGAAAGGGAGGTGTCCTAGGCCTCTAGACGATGGGGGCGAGGCCACAGCGCGGACTCTCTCCATGCGGCTCTCGATCTGAGGCCGGGGAGGAGACCGGCGGCACCGGATCAGGGATCTGGGCCGTTGCGCCGATGAATGGAAGCTACGGGCCGGGGCGTCCCTTCGTCAAGGCAGCCGGACCCTGGCCGCTCCACACCGGCACGGTGACGTGAAAGCACGCCCCCTCCCCGGGTTCCGACACCACCCAGATGCGCCCCCCATGCACCTCGGCGATGCGTCGGCAGACCGACAGTCCCACCCCATAGCCGGAGGTGGTGCCGGAGGTCTGGGGCAGGCGGACGCGGTCCTGAAAGATGCGCTGCTGCTCGGGCAGGGGAATCCCCGGACCGCTGTCGCACACGCTCACCTGCACCCACTGGCTGGTGCGGTGCAGCAGGGCGAGGCTCACCCGGCCACCGTTGGGGGTGTACTTGAAGGCGTTCTCCAGCAGGTTGAGCAGCACCTGGCGCATGCGC
>CAZVPB010000281.1:0-2313 GCA_964628165.1 uncultured Cyanobium sp. | reverse complement strand
AGGACGGCCTGCTGCTGCTGATGGCCCTGGGCCTCTCCGGCTTCGCGGGCTACCGCCTCTACCTCAAGAACAACTCCGAGAAGCGGCTTCAGGACGCGATCCAGGCGGACGAGCGGGCGATCGACCTGGCCTGCCGCTTCGGCTACAGCCTGCCCAATGCCTACAAGAGCCTCGGCGGCGCCCTCAAGCAGCTGGTCGAGCAGACCCGCAAGAAGCGCCGTCGGGCCTTCTACGAGGACCGTCTCGAGGCCCTGCGCCGCAGCGCCGGCAAGGCCCGCGCCGAGATGGCCCAGCAGCAGGGTTCGCGCCAGTCGGTCAGCAGCGAGAACGTCTATGGCTGAGTCCGGCGACAGCGAGGCCCTCGCCCGCCTCGCCGCCGAGGCCTGCGACGACCGCAAGGCCGTCGACATCCGCCTCATCCGCATCGAGGACGTGTCCTCCCTGGCCGACTGGTTCGTGATCTGCAGCGGCCTCACCGACGTCCAGGTGCGGGCCATCGCCCGCTCGGTGGAGGAGAAGCTGGAGGCGGAGGCGGGCAGACGGCCACTGCGGCAGGAAGGGCGCGCCGAGGGCCGCTGGGTGCTGCTCGACTACGGCGAGGTGATCGTCCATGTGCTCACCCCCAACGAGCGCAGCTACTACGACCTGGAATCCTTCTGGGGCCATGGCGACCAGGTGCGCTACGTGAGCCCGGAGGCGGAGACCAGCGGCCGATCCTCCTGATGGCCTCGCCCGACGCCGGCTCCCTCGCCTCCTCCATCGCCTGCCCGGTGCCGCCTGAGCAGCGCCCCCTCCAGGAATACGAACAGCTGCGGGCCTCCTGGTTCTTCTCCTGGCCGGCGGAGACGGGGAGCCGCTTTCCCCGCGCCCTGATCAGCGGCTGGCTGCTGGTGCTGCCCGCCTGCCTGCTGGTGGCCTGGGGCAGCCAGCCCCTGCGCCACGATCCACCACGGCTGGTGCTGGCCGCCGCCGCCGCCGCGGCGCTGCTGCCCCTGCTGCTGCTGCTGCGCCAGTGGCTGGGCTGGAGCTACGTGCACCGCCGGCTGCTCGCCGAGCGGGTGGAGTACGAGGAATCGGGCTGGTACGACGGGCAGGTATGGGAGAAGCCCCTTGCCTGGCGCCAGCGGGATCAGCTGGTGGCCCGCCACCAGGTGGGTCCCGTGCTGGGGCGTCTGCGACGGGGCCTCGCCGTGACGGCGGCCCTTGCCCTGGCCGGCACCGGGCTCTGCCAGGCTCTCTGACGAACAGTCGCCCCCATGACCCTCTCCTCCGGCTTCAGCGGTGCTTCCCGTCCCACCGTTCCCCCCCTGGAGGTCCGGCTGCTCCGGGAGGGCATCGTCGAGTCCCGCCACAGGGTCCACGCCATGGTGTGCGACCGGAGGGGCCGCGTGCTCATGCGGGCCGGCGACCCCCATCAGCTCAGCTTCGTGCGCTCGGCCCTGAAGCCCTTTCAGGCCACCGTGTTCGTGGGCTGCGGCGCGGCCGACCGGGTCGGCTGCGGTGAGCGGGGCCTGGCGATCGCCTGCGCCTCCCATGCCGGCACCGCCGCCCACGCCCGTGAGGCGTTCCGGGTGCTCTGGGGGGCGGAGGTGGAGGCCGACCAGCTCCGGTGTCCGGTGCCGCAGGGGCGGGTGAGCGCCCTGGAGCACAACTGCAGCGGCAAGCACGCCGCCTTCCTGGCCGCCTGCCGGGTCATGCACTGGCCGCTCGATTCCTACCTCCAGCTCGACCATCCCCTCCAGCAGGAGGTGCTCAAGCGGGTGGGGGAACTGCTGGGCCTGCCCGGCGCCGAGCTGGTCTCCGCCAGGGACGACTGCGGCGCCCCCACCCTGCAGCTCCAGCTGGCCCAGATGGCCCTTCTCTTCGCCCACCTCGGAGCCGGGGAGCAGCCCGACCTGGAACGGCTGAGCCGGGCGATGCTCGCCCATCCGGAGCTGGTGGCGGGTGACGGCCGCTTCGACACCGAGCTGATGCGCCTCGCCCACGGCCAGGTGCTCGCCAAGGGCGGAGCCGAGGGGATCCAGTGCCTCAGCAGGGTGGGCGAGGGACTCGGCGTGGCGATCAAGGTGGAGGACGGCGCGGCGCGGGCCAAGCAGGCGGTGGCCCTGCACCTGCTCGAGCAGCTGGACTGGCTCACGCCGGCCACCCTCGAGGAACTGCGCCCCCGCTTCCTCGCGCCGGCTCCCCACCTGCGACTGGAGGTGTCGGGGGAGCTGCGGTTCGACTGAGCCGCGACCCGCCGACTGTTATGGTGATCACATGCCGCGGGGTAGAGCAGTCTGGTAGCTCGTCGGGCTCATAACCCGAAGGTCG
>CAZVPB010000280.1:0-2324 GCA_964628165.1 uncultured Cyanobium sp. | reverse complement strand
GGCTCTTGCGGAGCTTGTGCTCGAGGTGGATGTCGCTGGTGGCGATGAAGGTGTGAATGCGGCGGCGGGCGGCGGGAGCGACCGCCTCGGCACAGGCGCGGATGTCCCCTGCCGTGGCCCGCGCCAGCCCGCAGATGACGGGCCCCTCCGGCCCCCCGACGAGATCGGCGATGCGCTGCACCGCTTCGAAGTCGCCGGCGCTGGCGAAGGGGAAGCCGGCCTCGATCACATCCACACCGAGACGGGCCAGCTGCTGGGCGATCGCCAGCTTCTCCTCGAGGTTGAGGCTGGCGCCGGGAGACTGTTCGCCGTCGCGGAGAGTCGTGTCGAAGATCAGCACCCGGCCGGGATCGCGGGCCATCGGGGAGCCCCCTATGCGGAATGATTCTGAGTTAAGCCCATTGTAGGGGCCCGCTTCCTGGCTCAGGGCTCGCGGTGGAAGACCGGGGACTGGAGAGCCTCCCCCTTCGCGAGCCGGGCCCTGAGGCCCGCCAGGTCGACGAAGCGGTCGGCGGCGTTCCGCAGTTCCCGCGCTGCCATTCCGTCGGTGCTGATCACCGTGACGGCCAGCCCCCGTGCCCGCAGCACCTCCACCAGCCGGTCCAGATCGCGGCTGCCGCTCAGCAGCCACACCTCGTCGGTGCGGGAAGCCACCGTCATCAGGTCGATGGCGATCTCCACGTCGAGGTTGGCCCGGATGAACTGGCGAGGATCCTTCTCGCCGCGGGATTCGGCCGATCCTGGCAGCTCACGCAGGGGCTTGGTGCGCACCGTGAAGCCGAGACTGGTGAGGGCGTCCCGGAAAGGACGCTGGTCGGCGGAATCCCGCAGGCCCACGTACCAGAAAGCGGCGCCCACCTCCACTTCGGGATCCTCGGCGGCCAGTTCCAGCAGCCGGCGGGGGTCGAAGAACCATCCCACCTTCTGCTGGGCGTAGAAGGTGCTGTGGCCGTCGACCGCCAGGGCTCGCCTCTTCGGCACACCGGCTCCTTGCAGATGGGCGAGCCTAGAAGCCGGGACTACAGTGCTGCACCCGCTGGAGGGCCATGGCCACGGGTGCGCTGGCCATCGTTCTGCACGCCCACCTCCCCTACGTGCGCTCGGGGGAGGAGGGCTCCCTCGAGGAGGACTGGTACTTCCAGGCCTTGCAGGAGTGCTATCTGCCGCTGCTGGCGGTGATCGAGGCCGCCGCCGCTGATCCGGATCAGCAGCCGCGCCTCACCCTCGGCCTCTCTCCCACCCTTCTGTCACTGATGGCGGATGAGGGGCTCAGGCGGAGGTTCCCCGCATGGCTGGCCCAGCGTCGGCGGCTGCTCAGACATGCGCCGCCATCCCACGCAGCCGCCGCGGCGGATCTGAACCGCAGGCTCGAGACAGCCGGCCGGCAGTGGCAGGCAACCGGAGGGGATCTGCCGGGGAGGTTCCTGCGACTCGAGGAGAGCGGGGTGGTGGATCTCATCACCTGCGCCGCCACCCACGGATATCTGCCGCTTCTGCGGGATTCGCCCGAGGCGGTGCGGGCCCAGTTGCTGAACGGAATCCGGGAGCACAGACGACTGCTCGGGCAGCGGCCCCGCGGCATCTGGCTACCGGAATGCGCCTATTACGAGGGCCTTGACCTCCTGATGGCCGAGACAGGGCTGCGGTACAGCCTTCTCGATGGCCACGGCCTGCTGCACGCCGTGCCCCGGCCTCGCTATGGCGTTTATGCACCGATCTGCTCCCCGGCGGGTGTGGCGTTCTTCGGGCGTGACAGCGAGTCCACCCTTCCGGTCTGGAGCGCCAGTCGCGGGTATCCCGGAGATGGGGTCTATCGTGAGTTTCATCGCGATCTGGGCTGGGATCTTTCAGAGGAGGTTCTGAGGGAGGAGGGAATCAGTGGACGACGCCCGCTGGGGCTCAAGCTGCACCGGGTGAGCGACCAGCAGTGCCCCCTCGAGGAGAAGGAGCCCTATGACCCTCTCCAGGCCGAGGCAAGAACAAAGGAACACGCCATGGAGTATCTCCATGGCAGGGCCCGGCAGCTGAAGGCCCTGGGGCACGTCCTGGATCGGCCGCCGCTGCTGGTGGCGCCCTTCGATGCGGAACTGTTCGGCCACTGGTGGTTCGAGGGGCCACGCTTCCTGGCCGAACTCTTCCGGGAGGGGGCTGGGGCCGGACTGCGCTTCACCCACCTCAGGGAGGTGCTCAGCGGGAGCTGCACCCTTCAGGTCTGCAGGCCATCGCCCTCGAGCTGGGGCTCTGGTGGTTACCACGACTACTGGCTCAACGAGAGCAACGCGTGGGTGGTGGCGGAGTGGCAGCGCGCCTCCCGGGCGATGGTG
>CAZVPB010000279.1:0-2339 GCA_964628165.1 uncultured Cyanobium sp. | reverse complement strand
TGCCCATCAGGGTGGCGCGGTCGTAGCACCAGTTCTCCATGAACTGGCTGGGCAGTTCCACCGCGTCCCACTCCACGTTGTTGATGCCGGCGGCCTGGGGCCGCTCCACCGTGGTGAGCATGTGATGGAGGCCGTGGCCGAACTCGTGGAAGAGGGTCTCCACCTCGTGGAAGGTCATCAGGCTGGGCGTGTCCCCCACCGGCGGGCTCTGGTTGCACACCAGATACGCCACCGGCAGCACCGGCGTGCCGTCCGGTCTCACCGAGCGCACCAGGCACTCGTCCATCCAGGCGCCGCCCCGCTTGCTGCCGGGGCGGCTGTAGGGATCCAGGTAGAAGGCCGCCAGGGCCCTGCCGCTGCCGCGGTCGTTGACGCGGAAGAACCGCACGTCCGGATGCCACACCGGTGCCTGCCCGTCGGCCGCCTCGATGTGGATGCCGAAGAGCCGGTCGCACAGGCCGAAGAGACCCTCCAGCACCCGGGGCAGGGGAAACCAGGGCCGCAGCGCCTCGCTGTCCAGCTCGAACCGCTCGCGCCGCAGCACCTCCGCCCAGAAGCTCACGTCCCAGGGCTGCAGATCGTCGGCCTCCGGCGCCCCGTGCCGGGCGGCGCAGGCCCTCAGCTCCTCCAGCTCCTGCCGTGCCGCCGGGTAGGCGGCGGTGCGGAGGTCCTCCAGCAGCCGCTCCACCTCCTCCACCGATCCCGCCATCTTCGCCGCCAGGCTCACCTCGGCCCAGTCGGTGAATCCCAGCCGCCGGGCCTGCTCACGGCGCAGGGTGAGGATCCGCTCGATCACCGGCCGGTTGTCGGCACCGCCCGGGAGCTGCTGCTCGCCCGAGGCGCGGCTCACGTGGGCCTTGTAGGCCCGCTCCCGCAGGTCCCTGCGGCGGCTGTACTGCAGAAAGGGGCCGTAGCGGGGCAGATCGAGCCCCAGCAGCCAGGGTCCGTTCTCCGCCGTGGCCTCCCCATCGCCCTCCTCCCGGGCCGCGGCGGCCAGCAGCTCCCGCACGCTCGGGGGCAGCCCCTCCACCTCGTCGGCCTCGGTGAGGCGCAGCGTCCAGGCCTTGGTGGCATCCAGCAGGTGATTGCCGAACCGGGTCGCCAGCTCCGCCAGTTCCTGGCTGGCGGCGTTGAAGGCGTCGCGGGCGCTGCCCTCCAGGCCCACGCCCCGCAGCTCCATGTCCCGCAGTTCGCTGGCCAGGATCCGCTGCTGGGTGCGGTCGAGGCCGCCCTGGGCCTCGAGGGTGCGGAGGGCGCGGTAGAGGGGCTCGCTCTGGCCGGCCCGGTTGCCGAAGGCCACCACCGCCGCCTGCTGGCGTCCGTGGGCCTCCCGCAGTTCCGGGCTGTTGCAGACCCCCTGGAGATGACTGACCACGCCCCAGCTCCAGCGCAGCCGTTCGCCGAGATGGTGGAGCGGATCCATCACCTCCTCCCAGCGGAGCGGCCTGCCCTCCTCGAGGGCGGTCCGCAGGCGGCTCTCGAGCCCGTCGAGCTCGGACTCCAGCTGCGCCATCAGCTCCGGCATGTGCCGGTCCACCTGGTCGGGGGTGATGGCCTCGAATTCCGGCAGTCCCTCGCCGGCCAGCAGGGCGGGGGAGGAGGCGAGGCTGGCGGTCACGGCGGCGTCGGCAATGCTGTGGCCATTCCAGCCCAGAGGGGGGCCTCCCTGCGACTCAGCCGGTGGGGGAGATCCCGGCCATGGCCAGGCTGGCCCGGCCGGCCAGCTCCAGCGCCAGGTTGTTGGTGCTGGCCTCGTAGAAGTCGATCGCCACCCGTGGCCAGAAACCGATCACCAGGGTGGGCACCAGCAGGGTGAGGCCGATCATGAGCTCCCGCGGCCGCATGTCCCCCACCACCGCGAGGGCGGGAATGCGGGGGCCGAAGAACACGCGGCGGCAGAGGGAGAGCAGGTAGACGGGGGTGAGCACGAGGCCGATGGCCGCCAGAACCACGGCGATCACCCGGAAGCCGGTGGTGAAGTCGTCGTTGGCGGTGAGCCCCAGGAACACCGTGATCTCGCTCACGAATCCGCTCATTCCCGGCAGGGCCAGGGAGGCCAGACAGCTGGCGAGGAAGAAGGCGAAGGTGATCGGCAGCACCTTGGCCAGTCCCCCCATGTTCGGGATCGAGAGGGTCTTGGTGCGTTCGTAGAACACGCCGGTCACGAAGAACATGGCGGCGGCGATCAGGCCATGGCTGATCATCTGCAGCATGGCGCCGCTCAATCCGAGGGCATCCACCGCGCCGATGCCCAGCAGCACGAAGCCCATGTGGCTCACCGAACTGCAGGCGATGCGGCGCTTCACGTTGTCCTGGGCGAAGGCGTTGAGGGCGCCGTA